>CAUVKE010000120.1:0-4921 GCA_963552415.1 uncultured Treponema sp. | reverse complement strand
AAGGCGCTTTTGCCGGAACATAAAAGAGCGTGGTGTACTCCTGTGTACCCTCCGCCTTGGTGTGGATGTACAGGAGCGGATCGGTAGAATCGTGCGAAAGCGACTTGTAAAAATTCTTGTAGTCCTCGTCTGTCAGCTCAGACTTCGGTTTTTGCCACAGCGCGCTCGCATCGTTGATTTGCTCGCTCTTTGCCGCCTGCGATTTTTCGTTGCCCTTATCATCATATTCTTTGTGAATATAATGGAGATAAATCGGGAATGCGATATGATCCGAATAGCGTTTGATAATGTCTTCAATCTTCCAGCGGCTTGCAAATTCGGAATCTTCGTTGTTCAGATACAGGGTGATGCAGGTACCGTTGGCGCCTTCGGGAACGTCATCGATGAGCGGGAACGCCGAATCATCGGTTTGCTCCAGTTCATATTCGCCCTTGCCGTCGGAAATCCACTTCCACACGGTGTTTTCGCCTGCTTTTTTCGAGACCACTTCGATTTTAGATGCAACCATAAAGGCTGAATAAAAACCGACGCCGAATTGACCGATTAGGTTTGAATCTTTTTTATCATCAGCGGCAAGCTGTTCCAAAAATGCCTTGGTACCGGAGCGGGCAATCGTACCGAGGTTACTCTTGATATCGACATCGTTCATACCGATACCCGTGTCGCGGATAGTCAGCGTCGGCGTTGCGGTATCTTCGTTAAATGTAATATCGATACGGGGATTGAATTGCAGATTTTTTAATGCGGCATCCGATACGGTCAGATATTTCAGCTTATCGAGCGCATCGGAAGCATTCGACACCAGCTCCCGTAGGAATATTTCCTTATTTGAATACAGAGAATGGATAATCAGGTGGAGCAGCTGATTAACTTCCGTTTGAAACTCATACTTTGCCATAACATAACCTCAATCTACATAAATGATTTTTAGTAGGTTAAATGTACTTAAAATAGTGAGAAACGGCAAATTGCTGTTTCACTCCCTGTTATATATTTCCTTGGATATTTTATAGACACCGTATATAAAAAAACGATAAAATATGTCCTATTAGGATGGGCTGAGCTATCATTCTATTTTTTAGATAAAGCTCCTTATCTCGTTTACGATATGCTATCCTAATAGAGGAGTTTATATGAAGGTTGTTATTGCCGGTTCAGGTGCAATGGGCTGTAGCTTTGGATTTATGCTGCAAAAAAGCGGTAATGATGTAACACTGCTGGACGGTTGGCAGAATAATATCGACGCAATCCGGAAAGACGGGTTGCACTTGCAAGATGGTACTGCGGAGTTATCCACAAAAATCGATATTTATAAGCCGGAAGAGTTTAAAGGTTCTGCGGATTTTGTCATTGTATTTACAAAATCAATGCAGCTGGAAAATATGCTGAGCAGTATTAAGCACGTGTTGCGGGATGATACCAAAATACTCTGTCTTTTAAATGGGCTGGGGCATACGGAAACCCTGAAAAAGTTTATCGAGCCTAAAAATATTTTTATGGGGGTTACGGTGGTAACTGCCGGAATGAAGGGGCCGGGAAGTGCGGTGCTATCAAGTCACGGTAAAACGGAGATTCAGAATATTGTACCGGAAGGAAAAGCCGGTGCAGAACTCATTGTAGAAACGCTGAATAAAGCAACCATGCCTGCAGTATATTCTGATAATATTCTGTGGTCTATTTGGCGAAAAGCCGCTCTTAATGGCGCAATGAACAGTACGTGCACAATTATGGAATGCAATATGCTGGAGCTTGGCAGCATTGCAGGCTGTAAAGATATGATGCGTTGTATTATCTCCGAGTTTGCCGCTATCGCAAGAACGCAAGGGGTTACGTTGGACGTTGATTCCGTAACTGATTATGTATATGGGTTTACACAGCCCGATTTTGTCGGTGCGAAGCACTACCCTTCGATGCACCAAGATTTAATCAAAAATCACCGTTTAACCGAAATTGATTTCTTAAATGGATATATTTCCCGCAAGGGTAAGGAGCAGCATATTCCTACCCCATATTGCGATCTGATTACTACCTTTGTACACGGCAAAGAGAAATTATTCGGTCTATAAAAGAAAGCAGGGCGATTATTTTGAGATACGCCTGCTTACCCCGCTTACGGAAAAAAGAGGTTCCCTATATTCCTTAAAGTTGGAAAGAATCAACTTCTTGTACAACCCTTTGGATAGCTTGGGCATTTTTTTGCGTAACTTCGTGGACGGTTTGGATTGCTTTGTTGATGTTCAATACATCACCGGTCATTTCGTTCATTTTTTCCGTCAATGCTGCAGTTAAGGTATTGAGGTTCTTCATTTCCTCCGCAGTATGATGGCCGTTATTTGCCATTTCTTCCGACTTAGTTTTTATGTCATGTGTTATACCGTTTATATCCGTAATAGCTGCGATAATTTTTTCACTTCCGGCTTCCTGCTGCTGCATCGCCTCCAAAATACGGGCTTCCTGTTCGGAAATTTTGCTCACCAACGTGTATACCTGTTCAAACGCCCTTTCGGTTGTGCTTTCGGTATCCGTTAATTTTTGGATAATCTGCAAAGATTCTTTAATAACCGCCGCAATCTTTTTTCCTTGCATGCTTGACTCTTCCGCTAATTTTCGAATTTCATCGGCAACAACGGCGAAGCCTTTACCTGATTCCCCTGCATGAGCCGCTTCAATCGCTGCGTTCATCGCCAAAAGATTGGTTTGGCTCGCCACATTTTGAATAACTTCACCGGCTTCCAAAAGATCACCCGACCTTTTGGCAATTTCCATCGCCGCTTCATTTGCGTTTTTTGCCCCTGCCTTTCCTTGTATGCTCAATTGATGCGCATCTTGGATAACCGTGTTGCTTTCTTCAAGCAATCCGGTAACGTCTCTTACGTTTGTTATCATCGTTTCTATCAATGAGGAAGACTGCATAAGCTTATTTGATTGAATGGCTATGTAGCTATCGAGTGTATTGAGCGTTTCTAAAATCGTTTTTACCGTACTGTCGGTTGTCGTTACGCTTTCGGCCTGATTCATCAATTGTTGCTTGAGGCTATTGATATTTTCGGCAATATGACCGGCGCCCTCTGACGTAGTCTGCATCGTTCCTTCAAGAACGGTTCCGTGCTCCGTCAAATTACGGAGTGCTTGATGAATTGTTTCTATTACCGATTGATTAGCCGTTTGTTTTGCACGTAAGAGTGCTTCATCTTCTTGCAGCTGTTTGATATTTTCTTGTTTCCCAAGATCCGCAATTAAAAATAACACTGCAGCGATAATAACGGCATTAAGAATGATTTGCGGGAAAAGAAGCAAGTCAAACAGGAGTGCGGCAGCCTCTGCAAACGGTTTTGTGCCGAGGAGCGGTACCAATACCATAATATGCAGTATTTCCCATGCGCCGCCAAAGCCTGAAAATAATAAAATGGTTTTGAATGTCAGCCTTATGCGCCCGTATTTGCGTCGAAGTATAAAGACAATGCCGGCGCAGACAAACCCTGAGAAAAAAGTTGCAGCTGAGCAGCCGAGCGCTGTCCATCCCCCGATAGTGTATCGGTACACGCTTCCGATAAGGCCGACCGCTATGCCCGGCAGCGGCCCAAGCAGCGCCGTTGCAACAACGACAACCCCGGTTCTGAGATTCGCCAGCGCATTTCCCACTTGGATACCGAGTACCGATGCCAAGATGTTTAAAATGGAAAATGCTACCGTCAAGCCGATTGCCGCAATAAACTCCGATTGCGTTTTGGTATGATATACCAAAGCGGCTTTTACCGGTCTTATTTTAAATAGAAAATAAAGAACCATAAAAAAGAGCGCTACGTTTGATACAAGCGAAAAAAAGGTGGTTGCATTCATGCTTTTTTCTCCATAAATAATATTAAATTACGTTAAAACCATACCTTTTCTAAATTAGGAATGACTATAGAAAAGGTATTACATACATATCACATTATACGATAACGTATCAAGTCTACGATGCTAGTGTTCCATAATATACAAAAGTTATATTGATGGAAGAAATTACTGATTTTGTACGCAAGTGAAATAAAATCGGCAAAAGTATTCTAAATAATGACTTATCGTAGATAAGAACTTCTTAAAAACCCCTATGGAGATTGCAATAAATGAAAATTATGGAACACTAGAACAACTGCATGAGGATTATAAAATTATCCGTCGCAGCGATTCTGCTGTTGACGGTGCCCTTTCTTTTTGTAGTGCATGAAGGGCTACCCTTTCTGTTTCGTATGCAGTATTCCGAGGAGCTCAAACATGCGCTGTATCTTTCACTCAGCAGTGCTTTCATTTCATCATTACTGTGTCTTGCTTTCACACTGCTTATTATATGGACACGGTACAACGCAAAAAGCTATATCCGGAAAATAACGGATTACATTTTTTTATTTCCATTGGGCGTACCTCATTTAGTAAGCGGAATTGCGTTGATTACTTTTTTCGGCGCGAATAATTTCGGGAAGGTATTACAGCCGCTCGGCATCGATTTTGTGTATACGCCTGCCGGTGTCGTTATGGCGCAGTTTTTTGTGAACCTCCCCTATGCCGTTAAAAACTTTTCCGCATCTTTTGATATGCTCGATCATAATTATGTTTTTATCGGAAAAAATCTCGGCTTATCAAATGTGCAGATATTCTTTCATATTGTGCTTCCGAGTCTCAAATATCAAGCAGTACGCTGGTTATTCTCGGAAGAAGTGGCGCCGGTAAAACATTGCTGCTTGAAACCATTGCCGGAAAATACCGCCATACGGGTAGCATTAGCATGAACGGTACCGCACTGCATACAATGCCGCCTGAAAAACGGAACATCTCTTTAGTGTATCAAAATTTCGGATTGTTTCCTTTTCTTACGGTTTTTGAAAATACCGTATTTGGCGAAAAATTACGCGGCATACCGAAACAACAGTACACCGCGCAG
>CAUVKE010000119.1:0-4924 GCA_963552415.1 uncultured Treponema sp. | reverse complement strand
GACATTTTCCCCGGCAAGCCCTTGATGCCGATAAAATCGTAGCGGAAGCTGACGGGAGCAGGCCAATCATATACTTCATCTGCGACAAGCCGGGCGGTGTCGAAAGAACCGCCTTGGCTGTGATGATCTTTTCCGGCAGGTTCAAAAACCGTTTTTTCAAACTGCCAGCGCATCGGCCAGTCAACTCTCCAGCCGAGTTTTAATTCCTTTGAGGTGCGTAAGTCGGCCTTTTCCTGATGACCGCAGCTTGTGCAGCGGTATTCCAATCCGTATTCGCCGTCGTAAGAAACGATCTCGGTAGTGTCTTTACTGCAATTGCAGCAAAAAGCCGCGACAGGCCAATATTCTTCCGTTGCAGGAATTTTATGCTCATCATCGCGGTAGCGGTTTAAACAGTCCTTTATTTTGTCGCGGTTTTGCAGCGCTTTTTTCATGCCTTCGGCATACATGCCGCTACGGTACCGTTCAGCCTGATATAAAAATTCGGGATAAATACCGACGCGCGGCAATACCTGCTCTACATCTACTTCGTGATGACGCGCGTAAGAAGTGTCGCGGCCTGTCGTGTCGGGAACCATCGTAATGGGATACCGCAGATAGTTTTGCAGCGTTTCTTTTCCCGGCATATTTTCAGGCACTTTGCGGAACACATCGTAATCGTCCCATGAATAAATAAAGCGTACCTTTTTGCCGCGGTCGCGCAGCGCGCGTACAACTAAATCAACCGAGATAATTTCGCGGAAGTTGCCGATGTGAACGGTTCCCGACGGCGTAATCCCCGAAGCGCAGGTATAAGATTCCAAATCACCGCGCTCGCGTATAATCTTCTCCGCGGTTTGATCCGCCCAATGTACTAATTTCTGATTGTTTTGTTCTTTACTCATATCATCCCTGTGTTGAACTCAAACGTCCCTGTCAATTAGGCTCGAAAGGTTGTGTTTTAGTGATTGTTCGAAAAATATTGCGGAATTGTATACTGCGCGGTCGATTGTGTCAACGAATTGCGGACAAGCCTACATGATAACGGTTTATTTATCCAAAAACTCGATAATACGCTGCGCTACCGGTTCACGCTCGACATCATCGGTAACGATATGACTGCTTTCTTCCAAAATGACATACTCATTCGGCGCTTTGAGCAGCCGGTCGATAAGTTCTTTTTCCTTAAACGGTACCGACTGATCCGATTTTGATAAAACCGTTATCACCTTTGACCGGATATTCGGAAGCTGCTGAATAGCCATCTTTTGCAGTTTGTACAAGTCCGCGGCCTTGCCGACGTAATCATAGTTGCAATAGTCCTTGACGCAATCATAATATTCGGGTTCTTTATAAAACGTTTTCCCTTCCGCCGGAATGGTCTGTATAAAATATTTTAAGTACGGCGTCAGCTTGATCCGCGAATCGGCGGCCATAAAGGCGGGCGCACAAAGGAATATTTTTTCAGGCTGAAATTTTGCCGCAAGGAGCGCAGTCAGCACACCTCCCATCGAAAGACCGCCGACATATACCGCCTGATATGCTTCGGATAAATCAAGGTACTCATCATATACGCGCCGCAGCCAATCCTTCCACGAACTTGCGATAAAGTCCTCTTTGTTTGTCCCATGCCCCGGCAGACGTGGGATCGATACGGTGTATCCCGCCTTATGCAGTTGTGTTCCGAGCCACAGCATCTCCCGCGGAGAACCCGTATACCCGTGTATCAACAAAATAGCTTTATCCCCGCCTTCAAAAAAATGAGGTTTGGTGAATCGATTTATTTTTGCCGGATCATTATCGTAAAACATCTGAAACTCCTATCCTTTTGCATATAAACAATAATCCGTTCCCGACCTTTTGTAAATATACGGCACATCCTTGGAAATCGGAGGCGCCGAGTGAAATTCTGATTTTTATACCCACTCTTAAAATCTTGAAGAAACGCACAAATTGATATGAATAAACTTTGAAGAAATGCACAAATCGTGATGAATAAATCTTGAAGAAACGCACAATATCCGGTAATATATTAGTATATGGTTTTCAAAAGAAAGGCTTATGATCAACTTCTGGATTGGAAAAAGCGCTATGCCGATCGTTATGCGGTATTGCTTGAAGGGGCACGGCGGGTTGGAAAATCAACCATTGCGGAAAGTTTTGCCAAAAATGAATACAAATCATATCTTCTTATTGATTTCTCAAAAAGTGCAGATAATATCGTAAAATGCTTTGACGACATAGGAAATCTCACTCTGTTTTTTTTAAGGTTGCAGGCAGAAACGGGCATAACACTGTATGAGCATGAATCCCTTATTATCTTTGATGAGATTCAGCTTTTCCCGAAAGCACGGCAGGCAATCAAGCATCTTGTTCATGATGGGCGCTATCATTATCTGGAAACAGGTTCACTGATTTCAATCAAGAAAAATGTTAAAGATATTCTAATCCCATCGGAAGAAATGAAAATTCAGGTTCATCCGATGGACTATGAGGAGTTTTGCGGAGCGGTAGGCTATAACTATTCATTGTTACAGCAGATTTATGAAACGGGAAGAGCAATCGGGCAAGCGACAAATAGAAAATTGATGCGAGATTTCAGACTGTATATGGCAGTAGGCGGTATGCCGCAGGCAGTAGAGGCATATATCCGCGGAGAAAACTTTACCGGGATTGATCAAGTAAAACGCCAAATTATTGCGTTATACGAAGATGATTTTAGAAAGCTCGATCCGTCGGGAAGGATATCGGCAATGTATCATGCCATACCGGCGCAGCTGGCTAAGGGGACGCGAAAATATAGAGCGTCATCGGCCATAGGGAAAAGAAATAATACAAAATCCGAAGAGCTTCTCTATGAACTCATTGATTCGAAAACGGTGTTGCCATGCTATCATTCGGCTAATCCGAGAGTGAGTCTTGCCGATACAAAAGATTTTGACTGCTACAAGCTCTATCTTGCCGATACGGGCTTGTTTATCACGTTGATGTTTATAGATAGACCTGCGGTAGAAAACGAACTCTATAAAAAGCTGCTTTCTGATAAGCTGCCTGCTAATTTGGGATATCTTTATGAAAATGCAGTGGCGCAAATGATTACCGCGGCAGACCGTGAACTGTATTATCACACATGGGAAAAAGCGGGGAGTACCCATTACTACGAAGTTGATTTTTTGATTTCAGACAATAGTAAAATTTCAGCATTTGAAGTAAAGTCGTCCGGAACAGGAAAGCATGAATCAATCGGTGCATTTGCAAAAAAATTCTCGGCAAATATCGGCGTTCTGTATGTATTGTCTCAAAAAGATGTCGGCACAAAAGGTGGATTGCAAAAAAAGCCGGTATATTTGACACCGTTTCTTGTTTAATAAATCGCTAAAAACTTAGGGGAACCTCTAAAAAACTGAGTTCCGTGGCCGGAATAATTTTTCTTGAGGTTTTGTTCTTTCCATGTTATAATAAGTTTATATTGGATTTACCGCAAAACATCAGTTTCAACCGATATTCTCGATAAATCCGCCTAAATTCTTTATATGAAAAGGGAATTGACAATTATGGAAAACTTGTATAACGTACCCCCCCCCCAATTAATTGATAATTGGCAATTTATAATTAAGAATAGAAGCCCTCCATTGATAAGTAATTTAGAATTCATAATTAAGAATTATGCATTATGCATTATATGGTAGGAGGTACACAATGAAACAACGTTTTTCGATTCGTTACAAACTCATCATCATTTTCGGTATTTTGATTGCACTCGCTTCAATTATTGAAGGATTTCTTGCAATTAGGACTGCACGTAAAGCTGTAACCGAAAAGGTCGAGACGCACCTTATCGATAAAGCAACTGACACGGCCGAAATCCTTGACGGGCGCGTTAATGCTCTTTTCCAGTTTTTGGAAGGCATAGCTCGAATGCCCGTGCTCAGTGATCCGGAGCGCTCGTATGACGAAAAAGTCGCTGTATTGAGTAAAGAAGCTGCTGCAAATGATAAATTGCTGAAGATAAATATAGGCGATTTGGGCGGAACCTTGCACATGGCAAATCAACGCACCGTCAAGGTTGACAATCAGGATTGGTTTCGGCAGGTCAAGCAAGGTAAAAGGTTTTTATCCGAACCCTTTGTGTCGGCTGCTGACGGTCAACTGATCATTGTATGCGGTGTTCCTGTTCTTGATGCCAACAAAAATGTTACAGCAGTGCTGAATGTTTCCTTACGCGGTTCATGGCTTTCAGACCAAATTGACGATATTGTTGTCGGCAAAACAGGTGCATGTTATATTTTGGGGCTTACGGGAACGACCATCGCTGAAAAAGACTTTGCATGTGTTGAAAGAATGGAAAATGTGCAGGAGATGGGAAAGACAGATGCAAAATTTGCATCTCTTGCCGCCTTTACAAAAATAGCGGTCGAAATCGATGAGCCGTCAATCGGTTTTTATGAGTATGAAGGTGTAATCAAAATCGCTTCCTATGCCACAATGAAAACCACCGACTGGACGGTTGTAATCTTCGCTCCGCAGGAAGAATTTATGGGCACGGTAAGAGAGCTTCGCCTTGAAATGATTCTCATCGGTGCAGGTATTTTAGCAGTCAGTTTGATCATTGTCTTTTTTGTTGCCCGTGCAATGATAAGGCCTGTCAATGTTGTAGTCGATGCACTCAAAGATATTGCAGAAGGTGAAGGCGACCTAACGGTGCGCCTACCCGTACACGGCAATGACGAGGTAACTGACCTTTCCGTGTACTTCAATGAAACAATCGAAAAGATCGGCTCGTCGATTAAATCCATAGGTGAAAACAGCACGGAAATGACCAACGTCGGGAACGAGCTTGCTTCCAACATGACCGAAACCGCCAGCGCCGTTAATCAAATCAGCGCCAATATCGACGGAGTAAAACAGCAGGCGATGACTCAGGCTGCCAGTGTTACCGAAACGG
>CAUVKE010000118.1:0-4947 GCA_963552415.1 uncultured Treponema sp. | reverse complement strand
TTATCTGCCTGTCGGCTGAACTGCCGTTTTATTCCTTATTTAACAGATAGAAAATACTAACGGAATCGCAAATGGTCAAGAAAAAAATCAATCACAAATAAATCTAAAGAAAAACTCTAAAAAGCTGATTCGCAATCCACTTTAGCGGATATGATAAACATAAAGAAGAATTATTTCCGTTCCTCTCACTTTTTTATTTTTTCTCCTTAAGTGTTTTGTGATAACTCCGATATATGTAATAAGCACAGTGAAAAGGTTGTGCACCTCACATTGTGTTACGTTCTTCTGTGTCGGATAGCAGAGGATCTGGAAAATAATTATTGACATATCGGCAGGGATGCCGTGACGGACGCCGTAAGGTAAAAAACTCGTCAAAAATCGCCGAAGGAGTAGCAATATGATCATTAATCACAACATGAGCGCTATGTTTGCACAGAGAACGCTTGGACAAACCAACGTGTTCAATCAAAAAAACATAGAAAAACTTTCATCCGGTTTACGCATCAATCGTGCAGGGGATGATGCTTCCGGCTTGGCAGTTTCAGAGAAAATGCGAAGCCAAATCCGCGGCTTAAATAGAGCAAGTGCCAACGCTCAAGACGGCATTTCCTTTATTCAAGTTGCAGAAGCATTCTTGCAGGAAACAACTGATGTTATGCAGCGCATCCGTGAATTAAGCGTTCAGTCTTCAAACGGTATTTACAGCGCTGAAGACCGCTTGTACATCCAGGTTGAAGTATCTCAGCTTGTTGCTGAAGTTGACCGGATCGCAAGCCATGCACAGTTCAACGGTATGAATGTACTTACCGGCCGTTTCGCTCGTGAAACAGGAGAGAACACTGTTACCGCTTCTATGTGGTTCCATATCGGCGCCAACATGGATCAGCGCGTACGTGCGTATGTCGGTACTATGACCGCTAAAGCACTTGGTGTTCGCGACATTGGCGACGAATCGATCCTTACAATCGATACGCCTGAAACAGCAAACCGTGCAATCGGTACCATTGATGAAGCCATCAAGAAGATCAACAAGCAGCGGGCTGATCTCGGTGCATACCAGAACAGACTCGAGATGAGTGTTGTCGGTATCAATGTTGCAGCGGAAAACCTCCAAGCCTCGGAATCACGCATACGTGATGTCGATATGGCTAAGGAGATGGTAGACTACACCAGAAACCAGATCCTGACGCAGTCCGGTACGGCAATGCTTGCACAAGCAAACCAGCAGACACAAAGCGTGATGTCGCTGTTGCGCTAAGCATTAGTGAGTGACGGAAAAGGTTGCCTCCTACTAGGAAGCAACCTTTTTTTTTGCTATAATAGCTGCATAATTATTATGCGGCAGCTTACCGAACTTGACGTTTATATTTTAAAACAAGAGTTTCCCCAACTCAGCCTTACCGAAGACCCTGACATTGAACGCTATTTTGAATTTCGTTCTTTGAATAGACAAGCAGAAGCACTGCGCATCTATAATACTAAGCTTGTACATCGATATCCTGATAATAAACTGCGGGTATTGCTAATGACGTATTATCGGAAACATGATTATCGGTTCCATATCTTGCTCACCGATTCACTTGCACAACTTGCCGAGCGAACCGTTGTTCAGGTAAAAAAAGTCATTGTGTTTTTTGCCGAAACGATAGCCCCGCTGAAACACGCAAAAGTTTATACGATTATCAAAGTATGCGAAAAAGTCATTAACGCCATTTCGCCGGATCGTTTTGCCGCCATCGCATTTACCGAAAAATATGCACGCTATGCCGAAAAACTCAAATACCATGCTGCCGATATGCGGCAAGCCGCCGATATCATCCGTATGTATATTACCGATACGATTTCTTCGGTACGGGAATTCCATGAAGAACGGAGTCGTAAAACCGCTCAGGAAAAAACACTGCAAGCGATGCAAAGAACGCAAGCCTCCGTCGTCGATTTTTCAAAGATTGTCTTTACAAAAGCACAGATTGCAGCAATTACCATCCCTGCTTCCATAATCCGTGTGGAAGATAAAGTACTTGCCTATACGCTGAAATATTGGAACCGCTATACCGACGGCGCTTTTGAAAATATGCTGCTTTTGTATAGCAGAAAGTACGGCACCAATCATTATGCGGTTTTTCATGCAGTAAAAATAGGTAGACTCCGTAACTGGAAAGACGAAGAACTGCTCCATGCGGTGCTTGCGAATGTAGCGCAGGGGTATTACTACAGTATCACCGGAGATTTATACTTACAACGCGCATGGAAGCAATTGAAGCTTAAAATGGAACCTGCGGCGCCGGAGGTGAAAGCATTACCTGCTCCCACGATAAAAAACGCAAAGCCGGCAAAACCAACAAAGCAAAAGAGCAAAAAAACAGTGCCCGAAGCAGCCGACAAATCAAAAAGAGAGGAGCCTGTAGAGCAAGCGCATAAAGAAGCACCTAAGTCCATTTCAATTAATGCTATTTCCAACGAGCTTTCGGTAAAACCTGCCGCACCAATCACATCGGCTTCCGTTCAAATATATCCCATTAATTCGTCGAAAGAGCTGCCGATGTCTATCGCCGAAACGGTGAAAAAGGCGACAGGTAAAAGCTACGGCATCTACCGCGATTTCTTCTTTAAAGAAGTCCGCTCGGCTATCCGTACAACTCTTCAGCATTCGACCGTACAAAAATTATCGTTCTTCGGCAGCGAGCAAAACAATGCTGAAAATATCATTTATGAATTTTTAGAGACCAATTACGACAATCCCTATCAGCAATGGCAAGGCAGTACGGAACAAGCCGAAGTATTCGAGCAAGGCTTTCGTATCGACAGCCTCGAGCCGATTATCCGCCTTTGGGCGCAAAACACTCTCTGATGCGTTTACCTTCTTTATTATAACGAAATTTTGAATCTGAAATTCTCGCTTGACCTTTTAATAAAATAAATTTATTATTGTTAATATGGGTTTCCTGACGAGTCAACAGGTTAATAAATATTACGATTTTTTCCAAAAAGCGGAAATAACTTTTACAAAAGAAGTTATCCAAGCGATGAATCTTAATGCGCAGCAATCATCAATACGCTGTGTTGGCGCCGAAGGAGGGCCGTGGCCATGCGTCATTAATTCTTCTTCGATGATAGGTGCAAAGGTAATCGTACCGCAGCATTGCGGAATATATGAAAAAATATGCGAAGGTTCTACGGCAATTTCTCTGTGGTTTTCCTTCTCTCAAATGAATGGAAAAAGTGATCTCTCTTTCTTTGTCTCCGGTAAAGTGATAAGCTGTACCCCATATACGGTAACGCCCGATTTATTCCTGCTTAATATTGAATACACGCAGCGTGCTCCCGATGACTTAATTGAAAAATTAGGACTTCTTGTCGATGCAAAAGCGAATACCACCAAGCGCGGAGATGAACGGATCGAGTTAAATGCGGAAGCAATGCGGAAACTTTCACTGGCTAAAAAGGAAACGATTGTTTACATCGAAAACATTCCACGGCGTTGTATCCTACGGGATATTTCGTTTTCCGGCGCAAAGTTTATTATGGCTGGGATTGCTCCGTTTCTGCTCAATAAAGATTGCGTGTTGAAGTTTGACTTTGATGAACCTACCGTTGTTGTCGGATTGCGCGGTAAAATTATCCGAGCGGAGTTGGTAGAAAAACGGAAAGACTTGATTGCGGTTGCAATGTCGTATACCCCCTCAACTGTGCCGCTTGCGTACAAAATACGATTGACCCAATATTTTAACCAGCAACGTAAAACCTACCTCTAGTGAGGTTCTTCAGCACAAACAAACCTTCGTAACGCAATAGGACATACAACATGGAAAACTCCGATAAGCAGCTCATTTATATCAAAGTTCCTGATGAATATGCTTTAGCGGCAAAAATTCCCGACTTTGATTCATCAATACCGCTTCCGCTCCTTCTAACGGATGAAGAGAAAAAGTTTACGGCGGAGAGTATTTCCGAAGAGATGATTTTAGCCGGTATGTTGAATGTGTTTGCATACGAGAGGGATAATCAACATATTGCGTACTATCGGGATATCTTTAAGAAGCTACGACCCAATATCCTCGAAGAAATGACTAATGCGGCAATTTTAAAGATAAAAAACGCCGATTTTGACTTAGCCGAACAGCTGTTGTTTGCACTCGAAGGGTTATTTCCCGAACATATCCAAACAAAATTGAACGTTGCCCTGCTGATGGACGAACGCTCTCGTTTTTATGAACAAGCCGGTGCAGAGGACTATGCAGAATATTATACCGATAAAGCGTTTCAGGCCTATAAAGAAACGCTCGCCGCCGAACCGCCGCTGCCTGACGCCTTTTTTAATGCAGGGTTTTTCTTTATCCGTCAAAAAAACTTTCCCAAGGCAAAGAGCGTATTGGAAACATATCTGCATACTGAAACCGCACAGGATGAATTAACGGCACATCGTAGACAAAAGGCGTCCAAGCTCATTGAATGGATAGAAACGCAGGCGCTTGACGATGAGCTTTTTAAGGGCGCTTTTGATTTTATACAGATGGGCGAAGAAGAAAAGGCGCTTGAAAAAATACGGGAATTTTTAGAGCATCACCCTAAGGTATGGAATGCGTGGTTCTTACTCGGTTGGGCGCTGCGCCGTCAGGGACGATGGCAAGATGCATCGGAGGCATTCCTGCATTGTCTGGAACTCGGAAAAAAGACCCCAAAAGAATTGGCTGTTGCCTATTGCGATATCTGCAACGAGCTTGCCATCTGCTTAATGGAGCTTGATCAATTTGACGAAAGCCGCCGTTGGCTGATGAGCGCACTTGAGCAGGAACCGGAGAATATCAAAATTATTTCAAATTTGGGAACTATCTCGTTAAAAGAAGGAAAGACGGAAGAAGCCAAAGCCTTTTTTAGAACGGTTCTGGATATTTATCCCGAAGATACGCTCGCCGTTGAAATCTTAAAAAAATTGGAAAATACATA
>CAUVKE010000117.1:0-4997 GCA_963552415.1 uncultured Treponema sp. | reverse complement strand
ATTAGGAATCAATACTATCATTTTACTATTGACTGTTCAAGCGTTCAATTGCTTTATAATATTGAAATTGTTACACGATATACATTGAAAAATTGACATTCTAAATGATAACCGCTACAATGAGCCGCTTAAACGTATTTGATCATCGCTAAAACTGAGGTTTTAACGGTTCTCATTTATAAAAGATTGTTTAAGGGGTAATGCATGGCACTATTTTTCCGCGTTTGTACGGGGCTGTCTTTTATTTTTTCTCTTTTATTACTCGTCAAGAATATGCATGGCCTAGCTTTTGCGGGGAGCATTGCCGGTATCGTTTTTTCTTCGGTGCTTGTGTATTCGCAATTGCGATTAAAGCGGAAAGGAACTTACATCTCACTAGTTATTACGAGAAAACTCTTTGACTATTGGCCGTTTGTTATGATTGCCTGCTTTGTCTGTTCCCGTGCACTCGTCGAGCATTCGCCTTATGCATTGGATACTACCCTTGCGCTGTTATGGTTCGGTATCGTTATTTTAAAAGCAACTACCGTTCATTATATGAAAAATAAAAATTTACAAAAATATTTTCCGGATATTCAACCCATTCAATTAAAGAAAAAGATGTTTCCGCTCAAGGGTAAAAAAAGCGGTGAAATACTAAAGTCAATATTTATCGAATTGCTCGAATGGGTAGATGCCGCTTTTTATGCGATCTTTTTTGTACTCTTAATCAATATCTTTATTTTTCAAGTATACCGCATTCCATCGGAATCTATGGTACCCGAATTTATGATCGGTGATACGGTTATCGGTGTTAAAACTCCTTCGGGACCTTTTTTTCCGCTTTCTTCTTTTAGACTTCCGCAATGGAAAAAGTATCAGCGCGGCGACATTGTTATTCTGAACAACCCGAATTATCCCGACACGCCCAAAGCACGGCTTAAAACGTTTATGTCGCAGTTAGTGTATATGCTCACGCTTGCACGAGTGAACCTTAACACCGATGACAACGGCAAACCGAAAGCGGATCCGCTGGTAAAGCGGGTTACCGGACTTCCCGGTGAAAAACTGATGCTGGTCGACGGGGTTTTGTACGTTAAACACCGCGACGATGCCGAATTTTTACCGCTAGAAGAAGATGGCCCCTATGCAAATTGGGATTTAGCGAGCCTCTCTGCCTCGGATCGTCGCTTAATCAAAGATATATACATCAGCTCCGAAGAACTGCGTATATTGGAAGCCGTTGAAGCGCAGCGGAAGGATCTTAACTTAAACGATGCGGTACAGCAAGCTCAATCGCTGATTAGACGTCTCTCTCTTTTAAAGGATCATAAGGATACTGCAGCCGCTGCGGATATCCTGCCGGAAGCAGGATATGAGATGAGCGCTCTCTTCCGCGCCAACGATACGATAAGCCGCGAAATTTTAACCACCAACGGCGGGCTTGCATGGTTCCGCAATTTTATGACGAGTTGGCATTCCTATTGGCAGAGCGGCGAGACACAGCAGGCTTCGTTATACGAAAAACGGTTTGCGCAGTTGAATGCGCTTATCAAACTCTGCTTCGGTAAAATCGTTATCCGCAATATTGAGCTTTTCCGCGCAAACGCTACCGCTGAGCAATTCATCAACGACGAAGTGCGAAACAGTCTCTTACAAGAAGCGCAAACCTATGCCTTTTATCTTGTATGGACTAATCAGCGCAACATGAATGTATTCCCTGCCGGACAGGATGAGTACATTCCCGAAAATGCGTATTTTATGATGGGGGACAACCGGTTTAATTCAACGGATATGCGTCATACGACTGTTTTTAAGCTGACCTCCGTAGATAAAAACGATGCACAGTCCATTCGATTTTTAAGTAATATTGAACCGAAATATGTCCCTGCGGAAAAAATACTCGGTACGACGATACTGCGGGTATTCCCTTTCTCGCGATTTGGAGCTTTATAAATGCAATTGGCACCCGCGCAAGAACAGATTAACGCATGGTTTAAAAACCTTGGTTTTCCTTCTTTATTGATGCATGAGCCGATGGCTCATTTTGACTTTACCGCCGATACACGCCGTATTCTCGTAGTAGGGCCGATGGGTTCGGGAAAAACGGAGTATGCGGGACATGTATGGCGGGATGCACAAGTCGCCCGTACTAAAAGCGGCGCCGTGCAAAAGCTGACCAGCGGAGCAAATTCTCAAAAAGATTTGTTTGACCCTGCAAGCGGTATCGGCTCGGCGGATAGGCGATATACCTTTTTTGCACGCTACAGCTTAGATAAAGAGCGTTTTCCCGATTATCCTGATGATGCGCTTGCCTACCGCGGCGGCTACCAGCGGTGCGGGGAACATATTGCGACGGTCGGTAATTCATTTGCGCTCGAAAAGCTGTTGCAGGAAAATCCGCATATCGGTACATGGATTATCGATGAGGCAGCCTTCTACGACGAGAGGCTTGCATACGTGATTAAAAAAGAAAGCGACCGCCGCGGCCTTGTGTTTGTCATGCCGACCCTGCTGCTAAACTTCCGCGGTGAAATTTTCAACGCGACGGCGCGGCTTTTGGTAGAAACGGCAACGGAAATATATCCGTTCTCCGCTTATTGCGAACATCCCGACTGCCTGCAAAACGGATATAACACCTATCGGTATTATATTGTAGACGGTATCGAATGCCCGGCGCTCTATTTTGATCCGCTGATTATCATCGGAGGAGACCGCAAAAAAGAAGACCACTTTGAACCGAATTACTGCACCCGCTGCGACCGGCACCATTTTTTGCCCGGCAAGCAGTACACGTTCTTTACGTTAAAGCCGCTGGGAATAGAAGCAAGCAGAGGAAATATGCAGCCGCTTTTGAAGGAGCTTGCAGCAATTCAGGATGATATGGAACGCTCCGAATTGTTCAATACGTTTAAGACCGAATATCTCGACTGTGCCAATCCTTCACCGGAACGGATGAATGCGCTCCGTGTCCCCTGCATTGCGGAACGAGCGCTCATCTTCCTTTTTGCCGAGCAAAATCTGCTCTCCGCCGATCAAATGCGGACATTGGTAAAAGAATTGCACTTAAATAAGGAATACCTTGATAAGCGGCTGTCCGATAACAAACGGCCGCTTGTGTGGAACTAAAAGGTGTGTTTTTATTTTTTAGGAAGGTCGCTGCGGGTTTTAATGACTTGTAAGATGAGTCCGTAAGCGGCGGCTTCGTCTGCCGAAAGCCAATAGTCGCGGTCGGTATCTTTAGCAACGTCTGCTACGTTTTTACCGGTTTCTTCGGCGATAAGCGCATTTATTTTTGCGCGGATTTTTTCAATTTCTTTTGCATGGATTTCGATATCCGTCGCAACCCCTTTGATGCCGGATAACGGCTGATGAATAAGGTAGTGACTATTCGGAAGTCCGAGCCGGTAGTTTTTCGATGCCGCTAAAAGAATAAGCGCACCTGCACTGGCTACCAATCCCATACCGATCGTATAAACCGGCGGTTTGATGAACCGGATCATATCAAAAATTGCAAAGCCGGCATCAACATCTCCACCGGGAGAATCGATATACACATAAATCGGCTTTGAAGCGGAATCGGCTTCAAGTATCAAAAGCTGACGGATAACCTTTTCCGCCAGTTCTTTATTTACTTCACCCGATAAGATAATTTGACGGGTATTCAGGAATTTTTGCATCAGCTGCTCATCCGCGCTATCGTTTGTTTTTTCTTTTGATGTTTCTTCCGTGTTATAAAAAGTATTCATTCGGCCGCCCTTTATAAATTTAAATAAAAATACGGTTGCTATAAAAACCGTTGGCGTACTACCATACTAAAAAAGCGCACTTTAGTACAGCGTTTATAGGGATTCGGTAAAATTGATATTGACCTCTCCTATGCCGGCTTTAATACGGATGGTATGCAGCGCATTCTGATTGTTGACACGGAATGTTGAGTCAATCCCTGCCGCCTTGCGTCCGTCTATCAGTATCGAGCCGATTCCTGATGCCGCATCGATTAGATAATCGGCTTTTTTACCGCGTATGCGCATATCTACTTCGCCGATTCCCGCATTAAGTTCAAGGTTCCGAAATATTTTTCCGTCAAAGACGGTTTCTCCGACGCCCGCGTGCATCTCGGTATCCGTGAAACTGCAATTTCGGAATACGGTTTCTCCCACTCCTGTTTTGATTTTTACATTTGAGGCAGTAATATTGTTGATATTGACCTTACCCACGCCGGTATTCAGTGTAAATTGTTGACTTGCAGTAAATCCGTCAAGCGTCAGCGATACCGCTCCCACATTGATGTCGGCGGTATCGAAGTGCATATTGTGAGGGATTTTTACCGCGATGACCGTTTTAGAACGTCTTCTTTTGTCGTGATGCCATCCAAAAAATTTACGGTCCTTTTTTGTACTAATCGTCAAAACATTCCCCTCAACTTGTACGGAGGCGTTAATCCCTTTGATGTTATTTGTGATGCTGTAAACAACGGATTGTTTATCATGCGGTTCAATTCGCAGCGCAGCATAAGAAACGTCCACCTTTAGCCGCTTTAAAGCGGATGTGCTAGCGGCGAGCTGTGTTTCATGCGGCTCCGTTGATAGGGCGATACTTGTATTTCCGCCGTCCATGTCCAACTCTTCGTCCATACTCCACTCTTCACTGCGATATTCATTGCAGAAAGTTTTTTTCACACTACCGCCCATCAGAATTCCGATGATGATGAGTAAGCCTCCGATTCCGATAATTGCAAATGCTGTTCTTATTCTTCTTTTCATCAATATGCCTTAATATCTTAACAATAGCCTAAAATAAAAATGCTAATCCGCCAAAAAATAATCCCGCCAATAGGAGCGGGATGCCGCATAAAATTGCGATAATCAACGTAATACTAAAGATTAAGAGTTTAAATGAGAATTTCAGGAGACCACCGACAATAGCAAAGACTAATCCGCCGATCCCGAACAGACTAAACAGAATGCACAAAATAATGATCATCAGCATTTTCCTCTCCTTACCGGTCAGTATCG
>CAUVKE010000116.1:0-5002 GCA_963552415.1 uncultured Treponema sp. | reverse complement strand
TGTCCCAACGCCTGGCTGCTGTCTATTGCCGATAAAGACGGCGTCGATCTCTATCCTAAAATTAAAAAGCGCGCGGCGGCAAAGAATGCAGCAGGCGGACACAAGGATATGGTTCGCTTTGACTACATCAAAAACTTCGGCTATTACTGCATCGAATCGAGCGAGCACAACGCCGAGTACAATCTCTTCTATATTAAATCGAAGTACCCTGAGCTGATTGAGAAGTTCAATATTCCGCTAGACGAATATCCGCGCCGCTGCATTAATCAGATTAAGGGCTGGGAAGAAGAAAAGAAGAATATCCTTGCCGATGGAAAAATCACCCATGATCGCACCCACGAATATGCCTCGTACATTATGGAAGCGATGATCACCAACTTGCCGTACAAGATCGGCGGCAATGTGCTGAACAACGGTCTGATTTCCAATATTGCTACCCGAATATAATTTTAGGTACCGTCAGCGCTACGGATTTGCCGTTATAGGTGTAGGTAATCCGTTCGGTTGCGTCATCAAGGATAACGGCGGCGGGTTTGAGTTTCGGCGCAAGGGCAAAATAGGCGGCGACTTCGGAAAGACCTTTTTCTATCGGGAATTTTTCGCTCAAGTCGTGCAGCGAAAATTGAACGGCGCCATGGAGAAATTGACTGCGATACTGTTCAATATGTTTTTTGAGCAAGGCTTCATCAATATAAAATTGATTAAAAATACCGCTTCGCTGCAGCAGCGCTGCCGACTCTTGCTCGGTGAATGATACGATCGGTTCAAAGCTTTGGTTAAGCGGCGGAAGGATAAGCGTCCGTGCCTGCGGGAAATGCAGTACCGCTTTTGTTTGAATACCAAACTCTTTCGGAAAAACAATATCACGCTCGGCTAATTCAAAGGCTTTCGTCTTGATAAAAGCAATAAGTTCGGTCAGCTGCTTGTGATCACCGCAGTCACGCGAAAGCAGCACACGGTTCAGCCGGTGCGTCAGCGAATGGTTGGTGTCGATAATCTTCCGCCCCGCTTCATGCAGATATTGCTTCAAGTGCAGCAGGAAGGAATCCTCCCATGCAATGCCATGCTCGGTTACCTGTGCGATAATCGTCCGGGTTAAGTGATTGATCTCGTTTTTACCGGCATCGGCTGCAAGAAAGTCCCAAAAAGAATCGAAGGTTTGCCCCTGCGGAGTTTCCTTCATTTCCAAATTGGCATCAAGGGCGTAGCCAAGCACCGCGCCTTTTGTTTCGCTCACCGACTGTTTTTTGTATACATCAGCAAGAATGGTTTTAAAATTTTCTTCTACCTGCCGGAAATCCGATAAGAGTTCGCGTGCCGCTTTTGAAACTTCACGTAACCGTTCGACCATTTGAACCGGCGTATACACTTCCGCCTCTCCGGTTGTTTTAATTGCATCTATACGTTGCTGCAATGCTTCTTTCTGTTTTTCAAGTTCTGCAATTTGTGTTTGAGGATCGTGCGTAGTGTTTTCCGAAAGCTCTCTGAGTTTATGCAGAATATCTTGAAAGCGGGATTCGGTACCGATAAACGTTTTTGAATCCATCGTATCCAGCCAGGTAAACAGCCGTTCCACTCCCGCGCTCAGTTCGATAATCACATCCTGCCGCTCATTATAGTACTTTTTGATATAGCCGGCCTTTTCCGAACACCATTTATTCGCTAAAAAATGAGCGCGCGCCTCGATGCTTTGCGTTGCGAGTCTGAACTCTTCGCTATTTTGTATTTCTGCTGTTTCCCCATCATACCAATCGTCGATACCGCTATTGTCAAAACCGGAAAATTCCTGTGCTCGCAAAAAATCCGCCAGCAGCGTTTCAAACCGATCTGCATTGACCGTTTGCAGATTCCGCTCTCTGAATATTTTAAAAAGAAATGAAATAACCGGTGCGGGATGCTTTGAACGTAAAAGCCGCAATCCCGAATCTTCCGCAATTAAGGTTGCTATATATGTACTGTCAGAGCTTTGCATAACTATTCCTTATCGTTATAAGTGATGCGAGTCTTTCCTTGATAAAATCCTGCGGAAGGCGTTCCTGCTCAAGTCTGTTGCACTTCGGGTGTTCCCGCAAATAACGGAAAAGAGCTAATTCTTCTGCGGTGAGGTGAAGATCGGCACTATCCCGCTTAGAGGATTTTCCGGGAACGGCAAACTGCGCAAATGTTTGGTAAGTTGTGCTATCCATACAAAATGAGGTAACGTCCGGAAAGATTGCGCGAAATTCCGACAGGATTTCAAAACCGTGTTCGTCTATATCCCCGAAGTAATAGAGCTTCTTTTGACGTAGATGGATATTGTGCTGTAATTGCACGGCGGCAAATCCCGAACCGAAAATGCAGAGCCCTTTAGGAACGGCGGGGAATGTTAAATACACCAGCAGATTTTCAACAATAAAAATAGTATCGACGGAATTAAAGCGAAGTGTTGCAAACGCTTCAAGCGGTAGTTGTACTTCACTACTTTTGAGCGTTTCTCCCGCAATAGTTACGCTGATTATATCATCCAATAAACGGAGACGGATAAACGGCGATGCCGTGCGAACTCCCCATTCGACATATATAGCTTCCGCAGTGTTTTGTAATTCCGTTACTTTTTCTCCCGCGCTACACCCATTGCAGGATTCAGCAGCGAGCGGTTGTGCTCTATCACTGCTCTGTCCACCGGTTTCATCTCGATGCCTATCTCTTTTGAGTGCACAATACAGCGAGAAAATAAGCATACGGTTTTGTTCGATAAACTTTGTGTGTACCGGAAGCGGAATTTCGCGCAGGTATAATCCGCACGGGCTATGATGTATAAACCAATCCGCGCATAAAAAAAGCTGTTCCCAATACTGTGCGTCAAACGCCTCGGTTAAAACAGAACTATGCTTGACCGTCCAGTCATGCACAATATCTGCAGCATCAAGTCTGAGGCATTGCGTTTTAATATGTTCAAGATTTGTTTTGAAATTGCAGGCTTCCGTTTCTTTTTGAATAAATCGCAAAAAATCAACTTCGCTTTCAAATAGGATTTTTTCAATAACGGTCTGCATGCCCTTGCTGCGGGTTTTAACGACAGAGCTCATCACCGTGTAGCCGAATCCCTTTGCCTGCTTTGAATGCCGGTACAGTTTTTCCGCTTCCGTTTTCCGCATGGCAAAATCATCCGTTGCGGAACCTCGTGCCGCCGGAATATGCAACGGGAAAAAAGCGTCGTCTCCATTAAGTACGGAATACAGATACGGTACGAATTTATGCTCGGCTTTTTTTTTGATCGCTTCAACACTTATCATACTGTCCTTTGAAAATATACGGCGCATCTACTGCGTCATACGCTGAAAATAAATGCTCAACGTATCAAAGATACGCCTCCGCTTTATTTTCAGCTATCTCCTTGTATCTACACCGTCTATTTTCAAAGGCGGTGATTCTATTTAATGCAAGTATCATTACAAACGTATCAGCAATACTATCTGATGCATTTACCTCATACCGTGAAAATAATACCCCTTACAATATACCGCTTGTAGTTACTCTTTCCTTTTCTTTTTGATATCGGTCAATCGTGATATTCAGTAGGCGCGAGGTATTATCGTTATGCTTTTCGGTAATGTGAACCGATGCGATATAATCTTCTACGATGTTGATTTTATCCATCGGTGTTACGAGAATCATCTGGAGCCCGATCTCTTTAAACAGCTCCATTGCATAGCACGAATTGTCCATATCGATTTTACTGAATACCTCATCGATGATCACCAGCCGTAACGAATATCCCTCTCCACCGGTAATGCCAAATTGAAATGCAATTGCCGATGCTAAAATCGTATAGGTTAATTTTGATTTTTCTCCGCCCGACAAACTTGCAGAATCTTCGTAATATTGTTTTTGCGTATTGTCGTTGAGATAATATTCAATAGCGGCAAAATTAAACCACTGGCGCACATCCAGCACTTTTTTACGGCGCGGATCATTTTCTTTTAAGTAGGCAATCAGCGTTTCAATTTTTTTATACTCTTCAAATTCCGAACCGGATGTGCGGTTAAAAATGGAGGCGGAGTCAGGCAATGCAGCTAACAACAGAGCCTGAAAATCTTTTATGGACTGATCGGTTGTTTTGCGATTTTCCAGCTTGATATACGTCGGAGGATTTTTGCTGTAGGGAATTGTTTTTAAGCTTTTATTCAATTCCTCTATTCCGACAATAATCTGCTGACGTCCGGTATCAAGTATGGTCTTAAAATTGGTAATATCGTTTTTTACGTGCTCATTAAAAATAAGCTTAAATTTTTTCCGGCACGAAGGTAAATCATCGCGATTCACTCGATCGTAAAAGGCTTGAAAGTCTGCAAGCCCCGATACTTCCGCTTGGAAGTCCCGTACATCAGCCTCCCACGACGGAAACTTTCGTTTTATATCCGGCTTAGGGTTTTTCACTGCGGACATTTTTTCGCGGACTTTCCGCTCCGCATTTCTGACAGCTGTTTCTGCCTGTTCGCTCTCTTTATTCAATGCCAATTCAATCCGATCCCGTTCGGTATCAACGGCTTCAGGCTGTTCAAAAGTTTTTTGTACACTGAAATGCTCTGTAAAAATAGCGAGCGCTCTTTGTGTTTCTTCACTTTCTCCATCGGCATACTGATGCAGCTGAGCGGTAAATCGCTCCTGTTTGATGCGGATATCCGTCAACTGCTGTTCCGCTTTCGACGATGTTTCAATATAACCGGTACGCGCTTCTTCTTTTGTTTGCTTTTCAATTTGCAAACCTTGCAATTTATTTTCAAGCTGCCGCAATTCTTTGTCGCCGCGGAGGATAGCGTCTTTTTCTTCGAGCGATGTATTCAATGCAGCCGAATATTTTTGCACATCAAGGTCATCCCAGAATTGCATCTTTTCCAAGCTGCTCAAAATAACAAGCTGACCGTTTATATCGTCCTGTTTTTTCTTGCTGTCTGCCAGCGCCGTATCGTTTTTAGCAATTTCGTTTTGCAGCTTTTTTAAGCTGAACGAAAGTTCCTGC
>CAUVKE010000115.1:0-5084 GCA_963552415.1 uncultured Treponema sp. | reverse complement strand
CATCTACCATAGAATTATTCCTTAAAATAATCGGTCAAGATAATCAATGCCGCATTGCAGATTCGAAAGCCAATTTAAGAAAAGCGCTACCTTATCATCGGTATAAATGGCTCCATGTTGCGGCGCAATAATAGAAGGGTTCAATAGCCGTACAACCTCAACCCATCGCTTAACAATCTTATTTGCTGCCATATATCTGACATGGAAAGGCTCAATCAACGGAATATGTTTTTGGAAATCGTCGATAAACAGCGTTTCATCCTCTTCTTTTGCAAACACTGCAGCGCCGATATCGCCGCTGAACAAAATACGGGAACGTTCATCAAAGAGCGAAAACTGCCCCGGCGAATGCATAAAGTGGGAAGGCACACATCGCAGCTTATTGCCGGAAGTCAAGGAGATGCTCATACCCTTATCGGGGATGCCGGACATACGCGAAACATCCACAATACCGAAATGAGGCATAAAACGAAGCCAAAGAGAAGAAATATAAATCTGTGCCGGCGTAATACCCAGCCACAGGGCAATACCCGAAGATACGTCAGGGTCTTGATGGGAGAAAAAGATTATGTCGATTTTATCTACCGATATAAATCTACTGACGGCGGTTACTACCTGCGAAAAAAGATGCACCCCGCCTGGATCAAGCAAAATACCACGACCGTTATCGATGATCAGATACTGCATGGTCTGTACGGCACCTTTCCGGTATTTTGTTTCGCCGCCCAGCCAAATAAACTTATGATTCTCATCTTCGTAAAGAATCTTTCCTTGCACACGTATATTTGTATCGGATGTCATTATTTTTCTACTACCTCACATTTAAAGACTAGAGTTAATATGCGGCGGTAGTATATCGATAAATCAAATGCAAGACAAGCGGAGCACAAAATAATTTTTTGACTGTTCCGTTCCCTCAATTATTCTGTGTGTGTGGGGGGGGGATAAAAATGTCTGATGCGTTTCCTACCTTCTGCGTGAAATTTATCCAAAATTTCACGCACTTTATTCTAAAAGAGGCAAACGCATCAGATGAATAAATTAAATTCCGCAAAATAGAAGTTACAGCTTTGGTAATAACCTTTCCGTTAGCCTTTTGAAAATAGTGGTGCCGGATACAAGGCGCAGAGCGAATAACACCCGCAGGCGTGCTTTTTGCACGTCGAGGACTGTTATTCACTCTGCAACGCCGTAGACGGTATGCATATTTTCAAAAGGAAAGGTTGAATAGCCCTTTTATTCTGCGGGCAATGCACCAAGAAATCTGATGCGTTTGCCGATCTTCCTCAAGGTTTCCCACTAAATTCCGACACTGTAGCAGAAGGGGTATAAAATGGACAAAATATCGGCTGCAGAGAAAATCGAACAGGTCTTGCAGCAGCAAATTACTGTGATGAAAGAAGTATATGCATATCAAAAAGAGCTTTCCGATTCCGTGCGGAACCGTTCATGGGAAAGGATTGAACACTGCGTACTGAAAAGTACGGAGGCTTCTAATGAGTTTTTACGGCTCGATAAGCAGTGTTTTTTGCTTCTCAATCAGCTTGATCCGTACAATGAAGAGGTGAGTGATTTTTACGGCTACATTGCATTGCTGCCTGCGGAAAATCAAAAAAAGCTCAGTTATTTATATCGCAGTCTGCAGCAGCAGGTGCAGCTC
Source organism: uncultured Treponema sp. (assembly GCA_963552415.1). GTDB lineage: Bacteria > Spirochaetota > Spirochaetia > Treponematales > Treponemataceae > Treponema. Next base: position 3,424 of record CAUVKE010000115.1, on the reverse strand, counting down.
TCAAAAACTGCAAACGATACGCTTGATGCCTACGTTACGCATGTACAGACGTTGGTACAAGATATGATGGATGCCGCAGCAATCGGTACAAGAACATCATTTTATACCCGCACCGGTGCGCCGAGCCAATCGAATTACAGCAGTTTGGTTATCGATACGGTATTTTAACGGCACGATATTTTAAGTGTTGAAAAGCGGCGCCGCTTGATGTAAGCAAGCCATCACCGGTGCCTCACATATATTCAAGGAGGCGAGATAAAAAGCGCTGTCTAAAATAGCGCCATCGCTTTTTATCTCAAGTTTGCGTTGCAAACTCGATTATTTTACGAATGCGCTGACGCGCACGGCTAAAAACTTTTTCGGAAATTTAAATTTCCTGCAAAAGTTTTTATGGGAGAAAAGATGTCTACATTTGCTTCGATTGAATTAGGAAAACGCAGTTTGTTTGCACACCAGCAGTCCATTCAAACTGCCGGTCATAACATATCGAACTCATCCACGGAAGGATATACCCGTCAGCGTGTTCAGCTCGATTCTTACGAGCCGCTGTACCGTCCCGATCTTTCACGGGCGGAAACTCCCGGACAAATCGGACAGGGTGTTGCTGTCAGCTCCATTACCCGTCTGCGCGACGAGCTGTTGGATCAGCGGATTGTCGCCCAAACCGATAAGCAGGGGTACTGGGAAACACGCGATTCCTACATTTATATGTTGGAACAGCTATATAACGAACCGGAGGATACTTCCGTACGGACGCGGCTCGATCAATTTTGGGATTCATGGCAGGAGCTGTCAGTCTATCCCGAATCGACGGCGGCGCGTAGTGCGGTTGCGACCCGTGCAAAAACGCTGACCGATGCCGTGCACCACCAATATCGAGGCTTGCAGGGCATCCGCGATATGATCAACGGCGATATTGAAGCGCGGGTTAAGCAGGTAAACTCCTTTACCCGGCAGATTGCGGCGCTCAATGAAGAAATCGTAAAAGTCAAAGCGATGGGAGATAATCCCAACGACTTGATGGATAAGCGTGACGTATTAACCGAAAAACTTGCCGACCTTATCTCCATCTCCGTAGAGAAGCGCGATGCCGACGAATCCTACATCATTTATTCGGATGGTATGGAATTGGTACAGGGACGGACGTTCCGTACCTTCGGACTTAAAAGCGGTACCGGAAACGAAGGATATGCCAACGTCGTATGGGAAGATTCCGGCAATCTTGCACACTTCGGCGGCGGTAGACTGGCTGCCCTTATCGAACTGCGCGACGGAGATGTCCGCAACGAAATCAATAAACTCGATACGATGGCGATGAACTTTGTCGACCTTGTTAACGACATTCACCTCAATGCGATGGGCTTAAACGGAAAAACCGGTATCGATTTTTTCAAAGAACAGTATTTTATCAACAATACGGTCGGTAATTTCGACCGGAACGGCGACGGCGAATACGATTCTTCATATATCTTCCGTTTGACCGGCGCATATAGTCTTGATCCGCGTGAACAAATCGGATTGGAAGGGACGATCACCCTTTCCGCAGGAACGGGAACGGTTCAAGTACCCTACGCTTCTACCGATATGGTCGCCGACCTTGTGGACCGCATCAACCGTTCCGGTGCAGAAGTCGTCGCGTATCTCGACCAAAACAACAAACTCGTGCTCAAGGGAACGGCGGCGCAGGATACCGAAAATCCCGACTTTGTTATCAGACACGTTGAAGATTCAGGACGCTTTTTAGCGGGATACGCAGGCGTGCTTACCGGCAGCGGTGCGGAAAACGCCTATGACTGGCAGCAGCCCGATGCGGTGAACGTACTGTCGCAGGAAGGCGCACAGTATGCCGTTTCCCCCATTGCACACCCCTCCGGCTGGATGGAAATCAATCCGGTTGTCGTAAGCGATTTACAGAACATCGCCGCCGGTTACCCCAGTCCTGAAGGTATCCCCTATCCCGGAGACAACCGTGCCGCCGTCGCTATCGCAAAGATACGGAATACGCCGGTTATGGTCGGCAACACCCGCACCTTCGACGAATTCTTCGCCGAAGCAGTTACCGATATGGGCTTAAAGGGTGAACAGGCCGAGCTTGCGTTGAATACGCAAACCGCTATCGGCAAGGAACTCCGCGATATGCGTGACTCGATTTCCGGCGTCAATATCGACGAAGAATTGGCGGATATTATTAAATTCCAGCACGGCTACAATGCGACGGCTCGTTTTGTCGCTACCGTCAACGAGATGCTCGATACCATTATCAACCGACTCGGTGTCTAGGCCATGGGTAAATATATCAGGGGGCGGTGACTAATCGAAGCCGCAGAATAAAAGCGGCAGGAAAACCATTTGAATCGCGAAGCGATTCAACTCTGGTTGGACGGCCGCTTTTATTCTGCGGGCTATATCACACTACCCCTGATATATTTACCGGGAAAAAGGAGTAAGTATGCAACGGATTAGTTCAAATATGCGGCATTCGGATAGCAGCTATTCGGTGCGGAGGCAGGAAAGCAGGCTGCACAAGGTTAATAGTCAACTCAGCACGCAGCGGCGCATTCAACAGCTTCGCGATGATCCTGTTGCGGCCGGACATTCGGTACGCTATAAATCGTTTCTTGCGCGGCTTGACCGCTTTGAAAAAAATGCCAAGACGCTCAACGACCAATATAAGGTTGCCGAAGCGCCGATGCAAAGCGCGCTCAACATTATGCAGCGGCTCCGCGAACTTTCCGTAGCGGGTGCAACCGGCACTTATACTGCTTCGGATCTTAAAAAGATGGCGCCGGAAGTAGATGAGCTGTTATACGAGCTTGTTCAAACAGCGAACAGCTTTAGCGCGGACGGCACCCGTCTCTTTGCCGGTACTAAAAGTTTTACCGAACCGTTTGAGATTGTGATGGGCGATATCGACGGCGCCGGTTCCGCCGTTATTACCAATGTACGGTATAACGGTTCTATCGACACCAAACAGGTGGAAAGCGATGAGCTTTCATTTATGGATGCGAATCAAGCGGGGAACCGTATCTTTTGGGCGGAACGGCAAACGCTCTTTTCCGCAACCGATGCACGGAACTTCATCGTGCAGCAGGACAGCGCCATCGAGGTAGACGGAGTTACTATCCCGCTCATCGCGGGCGATAACGTCTATGCGATTATGTCTAAGATCAACAGTTCAGGCGCAGCGGTTAAGGCTTCGCTCGACCCTGTTACCAACGGTATGAATATCGAAACCACCGATGCACGGCAGCTCTGGCTGCGCGATACCGGAGAGGGAAACGTACTTGCCTCGCTCGGCATTGTGAAACCTCAGCAGCGGCCGCCGTACAACCTTGCCGATTCGGTGCGCGTTTCCGGCGGTTCGCTTTTTGATGCGGTAATCGCGATGCGTAATGCGATGTATGCAGGCGACCATGAATCGCTC
>CAUVKE010000114.1:0-5093 GCA_963552415.1 uncultured Treponema sp. | reverse complement strand
GATCTTTTTTCTGGTCGATTTCAAATTCAAGCCAACTTCCGCGGTAGGGAATAATACGGCTTGAATAAACGCCTTTGTCGTGAGAAAAGATAACGCCCGGTGAGCGGTGTATTTGGGAAACGACAACACGCTCGGCGCCGTTGATGATAAAGGTACCGCGTTCGGTCATCAAAGGGATGTCGCCCATATAGATGCTCTTGCGGCGAATTTCACCGGTTTGATTAAACACCAAGTCTATTTGAGCCTTTAACGGGATGGCATAAGTCAGCCCTTTTTGCTTGCACTCGTATTCGCTGAATTTAATATCGTTTTCATCAAGCGTATATGATTGGTACTCCAGCGTCATATCACCGTTTGGACTCTCAATCGGGAAGGTCGTCCGAAACACATCCTCCAAACCAACTTCCTCCGAAGTATTTCCGCTCTGGTGTGTTCCGCGGCATAAAAATTTTTCATAAGATGCGAGCTGAATATCAATTAAATTAGGCAGCTCCATAAAATTTTGAATATTTTTTCCGATATATTGGCGATTAACCGTTTTCCGCACAGGCATCCCGTCTTCCCCCTTCTCTCGCCCGAGCAGTTTCGCGTCTCTATAAAAACTTAAAATAAGCACGCCATACTGCACAGCGCATAATTTATCTTACAATCTACCCATTTTTAAAACAAACTTTTTAAAAGTTTTTTGTTTTTTACCACCGCATTTTCCACCTGCTAAAACTACAAAAGCCTCCTCTTTTTACGAGGAAGCTTAACATAGTATTTGAGAAAAAATCATAGAATCAAACAATAGCCGGTTGTACAGCACAGCCGGCTTATATCAAAAAAATTAAGCAATCGTAATCTCTGCACCGGCAGCTGTCATTGCCTCTTTGATCTTCTCAGCTTCTTCTTTAGAAACATTCTCCTTCAATACTTTCGGAGCGCCTTCTACAAGTTCTTTTGCTTCTTTAAGACCAAGACCCGCAACAACGTTTCTAACCTCTTTGATTACGCCGATCTTTTTGCTGGGATCGGTTAATCCTTTCAGCGTTACGGTGAATTCAGTCTGCTCTTCAGCAGCAGCCGCACCGCCCGCAGCGCCACCGGCAACAACTGCAACAGGAGCAGCTGCCGTTACACCGAATACTTCTTCCATAGACTTAATCAATTCGGAAAGCTCAAGAATTGTTTTCTCTTTGATTGCCTCAATAATTTGTTCATTTGTTAATGCCGCCATATTATCTTCTCCTATAAATTAAAATTTTACAGCTTATACAAGCCGCAGTAACGGTAGACAGGAAGACAGCGCATGAAGCCTGACCACCGGATTCAAAAATCGGGAACCCCTAAAGAACCAACAATTTTTTAAGGACACCCTGTTACGCCTCAGCCGATGCAGGTGCAGAGTCGGTTGCGCCACCTTTATCAACAATAGCTTGAAGAGTACGCACAAACTTTGCGGTCGTCGCATTGACCGTAGACATAAACATTGCAATAAGTTCTTTTTTGCCGGGCAATTTGGAAAATGCTTCAATCTTTGCAGCATCATAGAATTCCCCGTCAACCACTGCGCCTTTTACCACCAACGCAGGAGTTTCTTTTGCAAATTCAAACAAAGTTTTTGCAGCGGCGTTTGCATCTTCGCTCATCATCGCAACTGCAGTAGGACCAACTAAATAGTCTTTAACATCCAAATTCACGGAGTCAAAAGCGATACGCGCAAAATTATTGCGTACAACTTTGTAGCTACAATTATTTTCGCGGAGCTTTGCACGCAGCTGTGTAATCTGCTCGACAGACAACCCGCGGTATTCTGTAAAAATAAAAGACGAAGCAGCCTTTAACTCATTCGTAATATTTTCGATAGCAGCCGTTTTTGCAGGCTGCGGTTTATGTGCTCGCAGTGCCATCTTATTCTCCTACCTTAAAATCTACCCAGACACCCGGCCCCATCGTAGAACTAATAGAAACCGACTGAACAAAATCAGCCTTCGCATCAGCAGGCTTTTTCCGTCCAATTTCAGTCAAAAGAACCGTAATATTTTCGGCAATTTTATCCGTATCCATCGAAACCTTACCGATTGCAAGATGAACAACGCCGGTTTTATCGGCACGGAATTCAACGCGGCCTTTTTTAAGCTCATTGATAGCGGCGCCGATATCGGCAGTAACCGTTCCCGTCTTGGGGTTAGGCATCAAACCCTTCCGTCCAAGCACCATACCAAGCCGCCCGACATCCTTCATCATATCAGGGGTAGCGACAGCGATATCAAAATCAAGCCAACCACCCTTAACTTTTTCGATATAGTCGGCAGCGCCGGCATACGCAGCGCCGGCATCCAAAGCTTCCTTTACGCGGTCTTCTTTACAGAACACCAACACACGCTTTTCACCTTTGAATTGATGCGGCAACACAACAGTGTCGCGAACGCTCTGATTCTTACCAAGCTTTAAACTGACATGAACCTCGACCGTTTCATCAAATTTTGCAAACTTCAGCTCTTTTACCAAATCCACAGCCTTGGGAACAGAGAACAGAGCAGCATTATCATATTTTTTTAACGCATTGCGATAATTTTTTCCATGTTTCATTTAGCGCTCCACCTCCACACCCATACTTCGTGCAGTTCCTGCAATAATCTTCTTTGCAGCTTCCAGATCATTTGCAGTAATATCAGGCATCTTCATTTTTGCAATTTCTTCGAGTTTTGCTTTTGACAAAGTTGCAACCTTCTGACTTATCGAATTTGCAGAACCTTTTTGGATATTACACGCTTTTCTGATTAAAACTGCAGCCGGCGGAGTCTTCAGGATAAAAGTAAAGCTTTTATCCGAATAGACGGTAATAACAACCGGAACAACCAAACCCGGCTCCATCGATTTTGTGCGATCGTTAAACTGCTGCACAAACTGAGGCGCACTGACACCATGCGGCCCAAGCGCAGGACCGACAGGCGGAGCAGGCGTTGCCTTTCCGGCAGGACACTGCAACTTAATAAGCGCAGCAACCTTTTTCTTTGCCATAATTATCTCCTTCTGGTACTAACGGGAAAATATTCCCTCCCATAAAATAAAATCAAAACGTTAAATCAATTCAACTTGAAGCATATCAACTTCAACAGGGGTTGTTCTGCCGAATATAGCCACCATCACCCGCAGTTTATTACGGTCAGCCATAACTTCTTCTATAGTACCGGTAAAGGTATCAAAAGGCCCTTCTATAATCTTAACCTGCTGACCAGCCTCGAACAGCTGCGCCGCCTGGGCCTTTTCACCTTTGATCTCCCCTGATTTTTGCAAGACGCTTTTCGCTTCATCAGCTGAAATAGCCTGCGGACGCGCATCCCCGACAACACCCAAGAAACCGGTAACGCCATGTATTCTTCTAATCGGGGTACAAACACTCTTCCAATTTACAGCAGGCAAATCCATTTCTATAAGAATATACCCTGGTAAAAATTTCCGGCGAACAACCCGTTTTTTACCGTCTTTCACCTCGGTCAACTCTTCTTCAGGGATTTTAATTTCTGAGATAATATCGGCAGGAATTTCACCGTTTTCTATCAGCAGACGTATTGCACGCTCTATTTTCTTTTCATAACCTGAAAAGATATGCAGAATATACCATTCTTTAGCCATAACCGTTCCTTAAAAGAACCAACCCAAACAAGCGACAAAGAATGTATCAACAATACCGAGGAAAACAGCAACAAGAATAGTAGATACAATAACGACCTTCACAGCAGAAACGACATCATCACGAGTAGGCCAAACAACCTTACGCAGCTCAGCAACACATTCTTTTCCAAAAGTAATTATTTTTGACATATCTACCCCTTTTTATAAAACAGGCCAGGAAGGACTCGAACCCTCAACATTCGGTTTTGGAGACCGACGCTCTACCATTGGAGCTACTGACCTCTATTTAAAAGCCACAGGCCATCGGTCGGACTTCAAATACTTATTTAACTTTTGTTTCTTTATGTACGGTATGCTTACGATCAAACGGACAATATTTACTTAACTCAAGCTTACCTTGAATATTTTTCCGATTTTTTGCGGTTGTGTAGTTCTTCCGCTTACATTCAGTACATTGCAATGCAATAAGCTCAACAGATGTTTTCTTAGCCATCACAAACCCCCTATAAAAACAAAAAGAGCTTCCGAGCGGAATCGAACCGCTGACCCCAACCTTACCATGGTTGTGCTCTGCCGACTGAGCTACAGAAGCAAAATGACAACTGAGAATACCAGAAGAATAAGAAAGTGTCAAGAACTCAAGGAAAATTTTGCAGGGTAACCGCATCAGGCTGTTTTTTAGTAACCCCGCGAATCTTGGTTCCAAAGCTTTATTCTTTATAGAGCTTCGACTTCTACTGGGGAGAGACCGGTTGCTTGCGCGATATTTTCAACGGATAGCCCAAAGTGTAGGAGATTCTTTGCCGTTTCGAGCTTTGCTTGGCGGAAACCGCGTGCTTCGCCTTCAGCAAAACCAAGTGATTTGCCGCGCTCAAGCCCTTTGCGCTCAGACTCGCTTATCATTGATAACCTGTCGCTTTCATACTCCCACGCTGCCTCATACCGCTTCCGCTCTTGCTCATCAAGATAAAATATATCCATCACTTGGTTTGCCTTAGTCATCACCAGATTTCCTTGTGCTAGCGCATATTGAAATCCACTCATAAAATGCTCATGGATCAGTTTAGAAAAGCTTTTTGAATGCGTAATCGTTTCGGGAGATAAAGCTCATAGGAATTTTTGGTAATCTTTGCCTCCTACGGTCATTATGCGACTTTTGGAGTAAAACGGCTAAGAAAATCAGAATTTTTGAGTTTTTAGTTGCAAAATCCTATTACAATACGTTCTACACCGGCTTACGGCAACATGGGCTAACACAGGGGTTATATGCAGAGCATATTCTGCTTCGTCCCATTCGCCGCTTTCAAGCTTGTAGCGGTATTGCTTAATGCGCTTTTTGAGACGTTTTTTCTTCTTTTGTGATAGATATATTCCTTTCGGCTTGAGTAAAAAGCCCAGAAATGGAACACCGCTGCCGGTTTTGCCGATTGTTTCTTCTTTTAAAGTTAACAGCAACTCCTCTTCCAAAAAGC
>CAUVKE010000113.1:0-5119 GCA_963552415.1 uncultured Treponema sp. | reverse complement strand
GGAGGTACAGTCTTTGCGATGGCATATTCTCGTTTATGGTGGACTGATGTTCAGCAAGAACGATAATCTTATTGTCTACAAGGCAGGAAACATCGTTTATAATATTCATGTACATGACATTATCAAGCTTTATGTTTTCTACAGGGCAGGAAAGTTGAAGGTTTGTTCCGTGTAAGGCATTATATAACGACAAGAAGTTTTCTTTTGCCTTTTCATCTTCACTGAATAGGTCTACAAATACCGAGTCTTTATATTTTCTGTTTGCAGTAGACATAGCGATTTCCTCTCACTGACTGCATTATAGCATAGATTATAAAATTTTGAAATGGATTGTTCTATGTCTTTGTGCATAAACTTCTTTGTGCACTTCGCGGCTTAGCGGTTAGATTTCGGGAAGGAAGGAGCATCGGGGCAAACATTAAAGAAGCCCGGCAAGGACAAAGCAAGGCAGACTTTTATGCAAAGCTCTATATCTCGCTCAAAGAGGCAAGCGAAACGGAATATTGGCTATTATAGAGCGCTAAAAAGTTCCTTAAAATGCAACAGTTGAACAAAGTATCAACTTTGGAAACTGTTGCATTGGTGCGCGAAAAGCGCACATATAAATAAGCGATGTTTGCCGAACGGCAAACTCGCCGTGTTTTTCAGCCGCGCTATATGAGCGGCTGAAAATAAACCTTCGCTTTTGCAGTCCTGTCTTCGCTGAAAAAGTCGACAAAGACAGAATCTTTGTATCGACGATTGCGTTTTTTCATAGTATGTTCCTCCATAGGCATATATAACTACTTATAGAGCACGGATGAAGAAATGGCTAAAAAAATGGAGATAATTCATAATTATGAATTATTTCAGCAAAATATGGTGTGTTGATACTCGGCTGTTTTTCCATTATATTGGGAGACATTATGAGTGATCTGGAAAGTGAGATACAGCGGCGCGGATTAATAAAGGTATCGCGTGAGGGTGATCAAAAAGAGAGTCCGTACCGCCGCGTTGCAAAGTTTTTATATTTAATCGGAGAGGCGCAGGCGGCAAAGGTACTGCAAAAGCTCACCCGCGAGCAAATCGAAAAAGTAGTAGCGGAAATGCTGACCATCCGCTATGTCGATAAGGACGAAGCCGCCTATATTTTAAGCGAATTTACAGCGCTTTATAACGAAGCGAAGAATTCCGTCGGCGGTGTGGAAACCGCTCAAGGGATTCTGACGGCGGCTTTCGGCGGGGAAAAAGCGCGGGAGATTATCGAGCGGGCAATACCGCCTGCTGCCGAGCGGCCGTTCGATTTTTTGGACGGTATCGATGGGGAAAAGCTCAAGCGGCTCTTAGCGGACGAAATGCCTGCAACACAGGCGCTCGTGCTTTCTCAGCTGGAACCGAAAATAGCGGCCGCCTATATTACCGGCTTAAACGATGCGGAAAAAAAAGACATCGTGCTCCGCCTCGCGCGACTTAAAACCATCAGTCCTGAAATTTTGCAGACGGTAAGCACTTCGATGCGCGAAAAATTTACCCGTATACGGACAGGCTCGGCTACCGAAGCAATCGACGGACGCGCAGTACTTGCCGCTATTTTACGGCGCAGCGATTCCGAAACGGAACAGTTTATTTTACAGAACATCGCAGAAGCCAATCCCGAACTTGAACAAAATATCCGCGAACGGCTTTTTACTTTTGAAGATGTGCTCATTGCAGACGACCGCTTTTTACAGAAAAAATTATCCGGTATGGAAAGCTCGGTTATTGCTGCGTTAATTTCTTATAAACCGGAAGTCTTTGTCAAAAAAATCCTCAATAACATTTCTAAAAACAGACAGCAGTTCATCCTTGACGATCAGGCGTCGAACCCCGTTTCCGTGCGGGAATGCCGCGAAGTTACCAATCGTTTTTTACAGGAATTGCGGAAAAGCTGGGAAGACGGCGAGCTGCTCTTATTCGGAAAGGACGGAGATGACGTATGGATAACCTAATCCACGGGTTTAAAATTATTTCAAAAACAGCGCTTGACGAAATGCAGGCGGAGGGTATTCTTGCGCAGCATTGCGAAACCGGACTTGAGGTTTATCACATTCATAACGATGACAGTGAAAATTTATTTGCATTTGCGTTTATGACCCCGCCTGAAAACAGTTCGGGCGTTGCGCATATTCTGGAACATTCGGTACTCTGCGGTTCAAAAAATTATCCGCTGAAAGATCCTTTTTTAATCCTTTCCAAGCAGAGCGTTAAAACGTTTTTGAATGCGATGACATTCCCCGATAAGACCGTGTACCCTGCGTCGAGCATCCTTGAAAAAGATTATTTTAATTTGATGTCGGTGTACGGGGATGCGGTGTTTTTTCCGCTGCTCAAACGGGAAACCTTTGAACAAGAAGGTCATCGGCTCGAACGAGATGAAAAAGGCAACCCGTATTTTTCCGGCGTGGTGTTAAATGAGATGCGCGGCGCGTATGCTGATTTCGATTCCGGCGTAGACCGTGAACTGCGGCATTCTCTCTTGCAGGGGACGGTGTATGCGCACGATTCAGGCGGCTTTCCGCCCGATATCGTCAAGCTCAGCTATGAGGACTTTTGCGCCTTCCATAAAAAATACTATCATCCGGTAAACTGCAAGGTCTTTTTGTACGGTAACATCGAAACCGAAAAACAGCTTGCCTTTTTGCAGGAACGCTTCTTGCGGTTTTTTGAACCGGCGGAAAAGCCGCCGCTCATTCCGGCTATTACGCCCTATCCAACGCCCCGCGTGTTTTCGGCAACGGCGCCCACAGGAGAAGGAAAAAATCCCGACAAGCTCACGGTAACGATGAATTGGCTGCTGCCCGAAAGCGCCGACATCGACCGGCTGATGGACTGTATGTTTTTGGAGGAGCTGTTGCTGGGACACGACGGAGCGCCCTTGCAAAAGAAACTACTCGACTGCCCCTTTGCGGAGGATGTGTATCCGTACAACGGCGGACAGGCAGACCTGAAAAACATCTGCTTTACGCTCGGCCTTGCGGATATCGATAAAAGTGCGGAAGGGCAGTTTGAAGCCTTCATCCTTTCCGGCCTTGAAGACATTGTTCGGAACGGTTTTGAACCTCAGCTGATTGAAACCGCGCTCAATTCCCTCGATTTTTATAACAGAGAAATTACCCGTTCCGGCGGCCCTTTTTCGCTGGTTTTGATGCGGCGGGCGCTCCGCGGCTGGATACACGGCTTTGCGCCGGAGGCTTCGCTCCGTTCCATACCTGCTTTTCAGCGGCTGAAACAACGGCTTTCCCAAACCCCGCATTACGCTCAAGACCTCATCCGTACATTGCTGCTTGATAATCCCCATCGGACAACCGTTTCCGTACGGCCGGACATTCACTTTTGCGAGAACATCGATGCGAGGCTTGCTCAAGAAGCGAACCAAACGGCGCAAAGCCTCTGCAGCGTAGAACACCATTCGGGTTCCGCCAAACAGACAGCCGTACACGTTAGCGGGCAAAAAGCGGATGCGGATACGGGCATTAATCCTGAGGCGGATGTTCAAGCGCAAAATCTTATTCCGCATATTTCAAAAGAGGAGCTGCCGCCGGTTGAGCCGCCGATACCCGAACGCCTCGAATATTTCGGCACGGTTCCCGTTATCATCCATGAACAGCCGACAAACGGTATCACCTATATGGACATCGCAGTTCCCGTCGATTCGCTTTCGGCGGAGGACTATACATACCTGACGCTCTATACGTCGGCGCTTTCCTCGATGGGAACAAAAACGCAGAGCTGGGATGCCGTTGCGGCGGAATTCGCTTACCTGACGGGAGGATTTTCTGCGGTTACCTTTTCCGCAGGCAGGCACCGGACATCCGAAGCCGCGGTGTTTTTCGATAATGCGCTCCGCACGGAAGATGTGGCGGATCGGGACTGGATTTTTATCCGCTCTAAAATGCTGCCCGAATATATCGAACCCGCGGTAAACCGAATTTTTTCGTATCTTAACGATATTTCTTTTGCCGACGAAAAGCGGTTGAAGGATATTTTTATCCAGCTGAAAAACGATTTTGATTCGCTGCCGTCATATTCGGGGCATACGTTGACTGCGCTGTACGCAGCTTCCGCATATTCGGGTTCAAAACGGGCGGAAAATCTCTGGATGGGGATTCCTCAGTTGCGTTTTCTGCGCGGGCAGTATGCGGCGCTGGAGCAAAAACCGGCAGCAATCGGCTGCCTCGCCCGTAAACTTGAAGAAATACACCGGAAACTGATGCGCTCCGGCCTTATCGTGAAAGTGTGCGGAACTGCCGCCGATGTGAGCGTTATCAAAAAGGCGCTCACTTCCCATTTACCGCGGTTTGATTTTCCGCACCGCAGTACCGGCGGCTTTAGAACCGAAGCCTTTGAAAAACCGGCGGCGCTTTCGGCCTTTCCCAGCGCCGTGCAGGTAGGCTTCGCCGCGCAGCTTTTGCCAATTGCGTTCGATGAAACGGAATACGGCGCTGCTATCGTCTATGCCCAGTGGCTTGAGACGGGGGCATTGTGGGAGGCAATCCGCGTAAAAGGCGGCGCGTACGGCGTTTCGGCATATCCCGATTCCGCAACGGCGCTGTTTACGATGACTACCTACCGCGACCCTGCGCCGCTTAAATCCTTGCGCAGTATACGGGATTGCATCGAAAAGAGCATCGCGGCTCCGCTTACCGAATCCGAAATGGAAGCCTTGATTACCGGCACGTACAGCACCGCGCTCCAGCCGAGAACCCCGGCGCAGAGAAGCGCGGCGGCGTTCTCGCGCCTCTTAAACGGGATAACCCATCAGGCGCGGATGCAAACAATCGAAGGTATTATCTCTTGTACACGGGAACGAATGAACCGGCTTGCCGAGCGGCTCGCCGCAAGCGTATCGGGAAACGCCGCGCTTTCGGCAACGACGGCGGAAGCTATATCCGGCGGTACCGCTGCGGTAATCTGCTCCGATGCTGCGCTCCGGCAAACGGCAGACACCGTAGGACTTCCGCCGCTGACCGTTCTGCCATCGATTTAAAAAGTTGCTTCAATTTAAAAAGTAATTCTGGAGGAAAATTTAAAACAACATGGCTGCAAAGAATACGTATGATGAATCGAAAATAAAGACGCTCAGTTCATTGGAGCATATTAG
>CAUVKE010000112.1:0-5169 GCA_963552415.1 uncultured Treponema sp. | reverse complement strand
GGTCGTGTCGGAGGAAGAGCGGGGCGACCCGCTCGGCGAAGCGCGCTATTGCGTTACCCCGTATCTGGTACACCAATATCCGAACCGCGTGCTGCTGTTGAGCACCGGACGCTGCATCTCATATTGCCGGTACTGTTTCCGGCGTGAATTTACCGCCCGCTCAAGCGGCTTTATTTCCGATAAGCAAATCGGAGCGGTAACAGCATATCTTAAAACACACCCCGAAGTACAGGAAATTCTGGTTTCGGGCGGAGACCCGATGAGCGGCAGTTTTGAGCAGATAAAACAGCTGTTGGAAAGCCTCCGCTCCGTCCGTCCCGATTTGCTGCTCCGCCTCTGCACCCGTGCGCCGGTTTTTGCACCGGAGCTTTTTACCGAAGATTTTATAACGCTGCTTCGTTCCGTCCGTCCGCTCTGGGTGATTGCACATATAAACCATCCGGCGGAACTCGGCACGGCGCAGCGGCAAGCCTTAACCCGCTGTATCGATTCGGGGATTCCCGTGCAAACCCAGACCGTATTGCTGCGCGGCGTTAATGACGAGCCTGCCGTTCTTGCGGAGCTTTTCCACGCGCTGGTATGTATGGGAATAAAACCCGGATATTTGTTCCAAACGGATTTGGCACGGGGAACGGCGCATTTTCGTGTACCGCTTGAAAAAGCCGCGCTTATATGGAAAGCATTACGTAAACGCCTTTCCGGTTTATCGTTACCGCAATTTGCAGTGGATTTACCGAATGGCGGAGGAAAATTCCCGCTTTCCGCCCTGCTGCTCTATGAAGATATTGTCTCCCCGTTAAAAGACGGCCGTTTTTCGGCACGGGGTATAGACGGAAAGAGCTATACTTATCCGAGGTAAGGCACCCTTTTGAAAATATATGGCAGGCGCATCTACGGCGTTGCCTGTTCAGCGAAGTACGTCCATATACTTCGCTGAACACAAGGGGCTGTCCAAAAACTGAAAGCCTATCGGCTTTTTCTGTAAGGAAATAATTTGTTATATCCGCTAAAGCGGATTGCGTAACAGTTTTTGGACAGTTTCCTTAGATTTAGATTTTAAACCTTCTTTAATAGTTCGAAACAAACAATGTACATACGCGGAATATGAAAGGGACCTTTGTACATATTCCCTTTAAGCGGCGTAGATAGACTGCCGTCACGATGGAAATAGCCGAACCATTCGCCGTATTCAGGATCGGGAAAGAGCTTATGCGCATATTCGTGAACAATTTTGAACTGATCTTCGTACTTTTTGTTGCCGGTTAAGCTATACGCCATCAGATTGGCAATGACGGCTTCGGTCTGCGGCCACCAAAACTTCATATCGTGCCAATATTCCGTTGCACTTTTCCCAAGCGCATCCCGATAGTAGATAATCCCGCCGTATTCGCTGTCCCAACCGCGTTTCCACATCCAGTCCAGCATTTGCGTTCCCAGCTTGATGAGTTTTGCATCGTTATTCCGATAGCGGGCTTCGTTCATAACAAACCATGAGCCTTCAATTGCGTGTCCGGGATTGAGAAGCCGTCCTTCAAAGTGCTCCGCTTGGAAACGCCCATCCGGCGCGCATTGTTCCAATACGGTTTCAAGTTCGGGCCGGATAAAGTAGGTCTGAATTTCGGTTAAAAGACCGTCAATAAAAGCAGTCAGCTCCGCTTCTTTTTCAGAATAGGCTTTGCGCAATTCCTGAGCGGTGTTTAAAAGAATCATCGGAACACCGAAGCCGCGCGAGGGAGCGTTTTCCGGATCGAATTTTGGAATAAGAATACCGGGTGTATTTTTAATATGTAATATCTTTTCAAAAATTTGGTATGATCGTACCCGCATTTTTTCGGCTTCTGCAAGGTTGCCTGCCTTTTGTAAGGCACGGCTGTAGGCGGCCATACCGAGTACCGCAAAAGTTTCACTAAAGAAATAACGGATCCTTTTAATAACCGGCAGGCCGTCTTTTGTTACCCGAAAAAACATCCGTCCGTCGGTATCAAAACAATGCGCTTCGATAAACCGTACCAGCGATTCACAGGCCGGCAAATACTCTCCGCGCGGTTCTACATCGGTATATGCCGATGCAAACGACCACAGCGCCCGCCCTTGAAACCACACCGATTTATCGGTGTCAAGCAGCGTTCCGTCGCGGTCAAGCGCCGTATAAATGCCGCCGTTTTCGGAATCCATCCCATATTTCAGCCAAACAGACAGCACGCTCTCCGTCAATCGCGTTTTATATTCGTCATGTAGTTGTGTATAATCCATAAACCTTTCCTTTGCAAATAGCGGGGCATCTACTTGTTATCCTTTAACTGCGCCCATCGTGATTCCCTGTGTAAATGATTTTTGGAAGATGAGGAAAATCGCAATCATAGGAATTGAAGCAAGAAGAGCTCCTGCCATCAAAACGCCATAATTTGCGCCGAATTCTTGTGCAAGCGTTGCCAACCCGAGCGGCAGCGTCAGCTTAATGCGGCTATTCAAGAATACTAATTGAGAAAAATAGTCATTCCACGCGGCAATAAAGGTAAAAATAGCCAATGCCGCAATACCGGGTTTTACCAGCGGCACCACAATCGTGGTAAAAATATGGAACTCACCGTAACCGTCTATCTTTGCCGCCTCAATAAGCTCCGTCGGCATGGTTTGGGTAAACTGCTTCATCAAAAAAATACCGAACGGCCAACCGGCGGCGGGCAGAATACAGGCGGCAAGCGTATCGTGAAATCCCCATGAAGAAATCAGCTGTACAAGGGGAATGAGGATAACCTGTTTCGGCAGCGACATAGCCGCAATAAATATCCAAAATACCGTTTTTGCTCCTATGAACCGCTTTTTTGCCAACACATAACCGGCCAAAGTAGAAGTCGTGCACACCAGCGCCATTGTCAATATCGAGATGATAAATGAATTGGCTATCCAGCGGGCAGTCGGCTGTTTAAAAAGATCAATAAAGTTGATCAATGTCGGATTACGCGGAAACCATTCGGGAGGAAAGGCAACGGCAACCAGCTGATGTTTAAAAGCGCCGGTTACTATCCAATAGAAAGGGAAAATAAAAAAAACGGTAAATGCTATTAAAAACGTATATATGAATATATTTGATATAGTCGACTCTTTATTTTTCTGTAATTGTGAACTCATTTTCTTCTCCGTTTAATAATCAACTTCCTGACCGAAAAACTTATATTGTAATGTTGAAATCAACACAATACAAACGCCGAGCACCATTGCCATTGCCGATGAATACCCGAACTGATACAGTGTAAACGACCGCTCATACACAAGGTACATAATGGTTGATGTCGCAAAGTTCGGCCCTCCGGCCGTCAACAGCTGAATCAATGAAAAACATTGAAATGAGTTAATAGTAGAAATAATCAAGATGTAGAGAGTCGTAGGAAGTAAGGAAGGCCATTTAATATAACGGAATACCTGCCAATTTGTCGCACCGTCAATCTCAGCCGCTTCAACCATACTGGTAGGAATATTGCCGAGTGAAGCTGTATACAGCACAATCGGTTGGCCGACTGAAGTTGTCAGTAAGACGGCAGTAACCGCACCGAGCGCATAAGTAGGATCGCCAAGCCACGAAATGGGTTCGCTTATAATGCCTAAAAACGTCAATACATAATTCAAAATACCGTACAGCGGATGATAAATCCACCCCCATACGACTGTGATACTTACAATAGAAGATACGGCAGGAAGATAGAAAACGCCCCGAAAAAAGGAGCGGATTGCTGACGGTTTCGTATAAATATTTACCGCTACAAAGATGGAAAAAAGCAAAATGAGCGGAACGGTTCCCACCACTAAAATAAAAGTATTGAGTAACGATTTTAAAAATACGGGGTCTTGAAAAAGACGGATATAATTTCCTAATCCGATAAATTTAAACTTACGCAACCCGTAGTCAAAGAAACTTACATATATTCCCCTAAAAATCGGAAACATCACAAAAATAATAAAAAAAGCAAAGGCCGGAAGTAAAAAAATATATGAAACGATCGTTTCCTGTTTTAACTGAGGGCTTATGGTTCTTTTTCGAGGTATAGTCATTCGTATATCTCCACAATGTAAACAAGGAATACTGCACAAAGGCGCAGTATTCCTTATGAAGTGCTGATTTTTACTTTATACTGTTGGATTGTTTAACAAAGGTATCAAGCGTTTTTTGCGCATCCTGACCGTTCAACACCGCCTGCATAGCAGGGAACCAATAAGTTCTCATTTCGGTAAAGCTCGGAATGGTGTTATAATACGCTCCGAAGAATTTAACCGCCCGTGCATTCCACTTCTGTTCGTCCGACTTTAGATCAACTTTAATCTTACTGCTGACGGGGAATAAACCGCTTGCTGCGATTACTTTCGGCGCCCATTCGGGGTCTGTCGCGATAAAGTGAGCTAATTTCTTTGCTGCCATAATCTTTGCGTTATCACCGTTGTTAAATACGCAGGTACCGCCTACGATAAATTCCAGAACGGGATTTCCGCTATCATTCGGGAACGGCATAAAAATCGATGTAAACTTCTTGCCGTTGTAATTAATCTTAGATGCATTGATTTTTTCCAGCTGTAACGAATAGAGGATGGTACTTGCCGCATTGGAAGAGCAATACATATCGATTGCATCTCCTGCTTGCAGTGCGGAACCGTTCATCATCCAACCTTCTTTTACCGCTTTTTGCAGCCACTGTACGTTTTTAACGGCATTTGCACCGTTAAAGGTGTATTTGGTAAGATCGCTATTCATTAACGGAGCATTACCGTACAGGTTAACCATAAATGCGCGTGTCCCTTGATCACCGCCTTGTGATTTTGCATAGAACACGGCAGGCACTTTTCCTGCGGGTAATTTTTCTTTTAAAGCCTTCATCAGGGCTTCATATTGCTTTAATGTCCATGTACGATCCGCCGTCTTATAAGGGAGCATATCCAAAAGTCCTAAATCTTCAAGCATTTCTTTATTGAAGGCCATCATAAAGCCGCCCGAATGCACCGGATACATATAAAATTTACCGTCTGCGCCTTTTGACGCAGCTACAGGCCCTGCCGCCAGATTTGCTTTTTCAGGCGCAATAACATCATCGAGCGGAGCGAGAATCCCGTCGTTTCCCCATGCGATAATACGTCCGGGCGCGTCGTAGGTAAAATCGGGCGCCGTGTTGGAAGCGATGG
>CAUVKE010000111.1:0-5182 GCA_963552415.1 uncultured Treponema sp. | reverse complement strand
ATAACCGCCAACACATCAGTCATAAAACAACCTCCATCTATTTCACATTCTGCCGCATATCATTGATGCACATCCTCATATATAATTTTCCATCGTTTATTTCAAGGGTGTATGCCGAACTTGCAAAATTGCCGGAACCTCCTTATAGTATACTGTAGTATGAAAAAATATATTTTATCATTCGATCAGGGGACAACTAGTTCCCGTGCTATTTTATTTGATAAAGCAGGCACGATTATTGCTACTGCACAACAAGAGTTTACTCAGATTTTTCCTAAGTCCGGATGGGTGGAACACGATGCCATGGAAATTTGGGGGACACAGAGCGGTGTTGCCCGGCAAGTATTGGAAGAAACCGGAACGCGCCCCGATGAGGTTGCAGCAATCGGGATTACCAATCAACGCGAAACCACCGTCGTGTGGGATAAAAACACCGGAAAGCCCGTATACAATGCGATTGTGTGGCAGTGCCGCCGTACCGCTTCAATCTGCGATGAACTTAAAGCAAAGGGATGGACGGATACGATACGGAAAAAGACAGGCCTGATTATCGACGCCTATTTTTCCGGCACAAAAATAAAATGGATACTCGATAATGTTGCGGGAGCCAGAGAGCGGGCGGAGCGGGGAGAACTGTTGTTCGGGAATATCGACACGTGGCTTATCTGGAATTTAACCCGCGGCAAGGTACACGTTACCGACTACAGCAATGCATCCCGCACCATGCTGTTCAATATCAACACCCTGCAATGGGATGATGAAATTCTTACGGAACTGAATATTCCGCGCTCGATGCTGCCGGAGGTAAAACCGTCGAGCTGCGTGTATGGCAAAACCGATGAACGCACCTTCGGCGGCGCGGATATTCCTATTGCAGGAGCTGCGGGAGATCAGCAGGCGGCGCTGTTCGGGCAGGCGTGCTTCGAAGCAGGCATGGCGAAAAACACCTACGGCACCGGCTGCTTTATGCTGATGAACACCGGCGCTGCGCCGATTATTTCGCAGAACGGGTTGTTAACAACCATCGCATGGGGCATCGGGGATACGGTAACTTACGCACTTGAAGGAAGCATCTTCGTAGCGGGAGCAGCCGTGCAATGGCTGCGAGATCAATTAAGGCTGGTATACGACGCTGCCGAAACGGAGTATTACGCAGAGCGGGTAGAAGATACCAACGGCGTATACGTCGTGCCCGCCTTTACCGGCCTCGGCGCGCCGTATTGGGATATGTATGCGCGGGGCGCGATTGTGGGCTTAAGCCGCGGCGCCAAGCGTGAACACATTGTCCGCGCCACCCTTGAGTCGATTGCCTATGGGACACGGGATGTCCTTTCCGCAATGGAAAAAGATTCCGGCATCACACTCAAGGCGCTGAAAGTAGACGGAGGCGCGGCGGTCAATAATTTTTTGATGCAGTTCCAAGCCGATATTTTGAATGTACCGGTGCACCGTCCGCAGGTGCTGGAAACAACCGCACTCGGCGCCGCGTACTTGGCGGGACTGGCAGTCGGCTTCTGGAAAGATATGGAAGAAATTAAACGCAACTGGGCAGTAGACCGTGCATTCACCGTGCAGATGGACGAAACGGCGCGGACACAGCGCTATGCCGGTTGGCAAAAGGCGATAAGACGTGCCATGGATTGGGAAGAGTAATAGGGGGCGAACGCATCAGATTTTTGAAAATATACGGCGCATCTACTGCGTCGTACGCTGAAAATAAATGCTCAACGTATCATTTCCGCCACGGATGGCGGTGGTTCCATGCAGTAGCGAGTTTGCATTGCAAACTCGAAGTCCCAAAATATACATGGACGTATATTTTTGGACGTATCTCCGCTTTATTTTCAGCTCGCTCCTTGTATCTACACCATCTATTTTCAAAAATCATTTCAAGGATGCTTTTGCAGCGTTTTCACTATCTATCTGATGCGTTTGACTTTTTGGTGAAAAAGTGATGTGAAATTTTAGATAAAATTTCACATCGCTAAGGAAGATAAAGAAGAATATGTATGATGTGATTATAATCGGAGGCGGCGTTGTCGGCTGCGCTATTGCGCGAGAATTGTCACAGTACCGGCTGAGCATTGCTCTGTTCGAAAAGCATTCGGAGGTTTGCGAAGGTTCCTCCAAAGCGAACAGCGCTATTGTGCACGGAGGCTTTGATGCAAAACCGGGCACATTAAAAGCCCGCTTCAATGTACGCGGAAACGAATTGATCCGCCGCCTTGCGCCGCAGCTTCAGTTTCATTTTAAACAGATAGGCTCGTTAGTCGTTGCTTTCTCCGATGAAGATATGGAGGAAGTTAAAAAGCTCTATGAACGGGGTATTACAAACGGCGTGCCGGAGCTTGAGATTTGGAATCGGGAAAAGACCTTAGCGGAAGAGCCGAACCTTTCGCTCGAAACGAAGGGCGCACTGTTTTGCGGAACTGCCGGTATCGTGTGTCCCTTTGGAATGACGTATGCCTTTATCGAAAATGCGGTAGAAAACGGCGTTGAGCTGATATGCGATGCCGAGGTAACCAGCATACAAAAAATCAGGAGCGGCACAAAGATGGATGGCGCTGCCGTTCAAACACGGGATGGTGCCGCTCAAACTGTAACTGCACAAACGTCGGCGCAAGAACATACCTTTTCCGTAACGACATCGCAGGGAGTTTTTACGGCACGGTATGTTATCAATGCCGCAGGGCTCTACGCGGATAAAATTGCCGTGATGATCGGCGACTATGATTACACTATCAATCCCCGCAAAGGTGAGTACCGTGTGTTGGATAAGGTATGCGGCGATCTGGTGCATCACGTTATCTTCCAGGCGCCGACCAAAATGGGCAAGGGCGTTCTGGTAACTCCCACCTATGATAACAACCTTTTGGCAGGGCCGACGGCGCAGGACGTTGACGACCGCGAGGATACTTCGACGACACTTGCCGGTCTGAACAAGATTGACAGTTCCGCAAAAAAATCGGTACCGGCACTCGACTTCCGAAAAACCATCCGCACCTTTACCGGCGTGCGCGCCCGTCCGAGTACCGGCGACTTTATGATCTATGCTTCAAAGCATGCAAAGGGATTTATCCACGCCGGGGGCATCGAATCTCCCGGATTGAGCTCGGCGCCGGCAATTGCCGAATACGTTGCGGAGCTTTTGCAATATGCAGGAGCGGAGCTGATAAAAAAGCCGCACGTTGTTACTGCACGGAAGGGTATCCGTCAGTTTTCTGCCCTTTCCAACGAAGAGCGGGCAGCCCTGATTGCGGAAAATCCGCTCTACGGACGGATCATCTGCCGCTGCGAAACGGTAACGGAAGCGGAAATCGTTGAAGCGATCCGCCGTCCTGCCGGAGCGCGTACCGTTGACGGTGTTAAGCGGCGGGTACGTCCCGGAACAGGACGCTGTCAAGGAGGCTTTTGTACGCCGCGCGTTTTGGAAATCCTCAGCAGGGAATTACAGCTGCCGATGGAAAACATCGCCAAATCGGACAAGGGTACGGAGATCGTATTGGGAAGGTTAAAGAACACCGCAGAGAGTGAAATCCGCAGCGGCGGTTCCCAAAAATCTTAAACGGAAAAAAGAACATGATGAAATATGATGTTGTAGTGATCGGGGGCGGCCCCGCAGGTTTGGCGGCAGCCCTCGCCGCGCGGGAAACCGGCGTAAAAAAAATTCTGATTATCGAACGCGACCGCGAATTGGGCGGCATCCTCAATCAATGTATCCACGCCGGCTTCGGCTTGCATGAATTTAAAGAAGAACTAACCGGGCCGGAATATGCGCAGCGCTTTATTATGCAGACTGCACAAACGGATATTCAGGTAATGCTGAATACAATGGTGCTCGATATTTCGCCGGAACGAGTTATCACCGCGGCAGGGACGGACGGGCTTAAAACCATACAAGCCGGAGCCGTTGTGCTTGCGATGGGGTGCCGAGAACGCACGGCAGGCGCGATTGCCGTAAAAGGGTGCCGTCCGGCGGGTGTATATACCGCAGGCATGGCACAGCGGATGATAAACATGGAAGGCTGCCGCATGGGGCGCGAAGTTGTCATTTACGGCTCCGGCGACATCGGTCTGATTATGGCGCGGCGCATGACACTCGAAGGTGCAAAGGTAAAAGCCGTCGTAGAGATTATGCCGTTTTCGAGCGGGCTCAACCGGAATATTGCCCAATGTTTAGAGGACTACGGCATCCCGCTTTTGTTAAGCCATAATATCAGCTTTATCCACGGAAAGAACCGGCTGGAAGGCGTTACCGTTTCGCAAATCGATTCGCATTTTAACGAAATTGAAGGCACGCAAACCTATTATCCCTGCGACACGCTCCTCCTTTCGGTAGGTCTGATCCCCGAAAACGAATTTTCGGTAAAAGCCGGTGTCACACTTGACCGGATTACCAACGGGCCGATGGTTGACAGCGCGATGCAAACAGCGATACCGGGAATATTCGCCTGCGGTAATGTTCTGCATGTGCACGACATCGTCGATTTTGTAACACGGGAAAGCAGAATCGCCGGAAAACACGCAGGGCTGTACGCGCTCGGCGCTCTACCCGATTCGGCTTCCGTTCCCTGTACGTCCGGCAAAGGTATCCGGTATGTTATGCCGCGCAAAGTATTGACGCAGACACCCGACGGAGTAAATCTTTTTATGCGGGTCGACGCAATCTACCAAAACTCCACCGTATTAGTAAAATCGGGAAATACGATGCTTGCAAAAAAACGGATTGCCCGCATGATCCCCTCGGAAATGATCAACATACCGTTGAGTGCCGAAAAGATACGTTCCTTGACGGAACCGATCACCGCAGAAGTTACGGCGCAGTAATGGGGTGTTAGCCGGACGCGGTGCGCACAGAAATTAGGATATCAATATTGATGATAGTATCATAACCGTTAATGTATACAGTCATACAATAATCACGCCACATAAGTAAAAGACTCTATGACAATACAAGAATTTGAGAATAAATATTGGTACATGAGTGAACTCAAAGCATTGGCTGAATCGCTTAAAATACCTATTGATTCAAAAATACGAAAGGATCAGCTTGAAGAAATGATTATTCATTTTTTGGAAACCGGAACGGTGAATAAAAAGAATAGTTATCGGAGTAAGAGCCGGAATAGAGACATATTGAATAGCCATACTTATGTTGAAAATTTTAGCAACAAAAAAGAAA
>CAUVKE010000110.1:0-5186 GCA_963552415.1 uncultured Treponema sp. | reverse complement strand
CTTATGATTGGCCCGGCAATATCCGGCAGCTGCGGAACTGTCTGGAAAGCGCCGTCGTGATGAGTTCTGACGATACCATCCGCCTATCAGATTTACCCGAGCCGGTACGCGAAGCGGAGCAAAACTCTTCCATTCGCATCCAAATCGGGACACCGCTTGCCGAAGCGGAGCGGCACATCATCATGGAAACCCTTGCGGCCTATAATGGGAATAAATCGAAAACCGCCGATATACTCGGCATCGGACGCAAAACCTTGCATAGAAAACTGGACGACTTCGCCGCACACTCTAGCGATGCCGCCGATTCGGGTGCAGAGTAGCCCGTGAGCACGGGAGCAAACCGGCTGGCAACATTGAAAACGGAACCATAATGACGGCGCATTAATCTTCAAGTTCCGAATAAAATCGGTCAATGAGCTGTTGCTCACATTCGGCGTATCGTCCGTCGATAAAAAGCGATAAATAGGTATTTTTAAACTGAAGCCAACTTTCAGCTTCTTTTTCAGGAATAATCGGATAAAAGAAAACGGTATTACTTTGCGCAGCCTGTAAATCTCCCGGAGCATCTCCCAGTTTCAACATACAGCCGTCTTTATATCCGCCGGTCTGTTTTAATGAGGCAAGCACTTGCTTTTTACTGCCGTTTTCTTGCGTAAAAATACCGTTCACAAATTTTGTTAAACCGGCTTGCTCCCATTCGGCAGTTACGGCAGCATTATTGGCCGAACTGACAACGGCTATATCCGCAACGGCATAAATGGTTTCGATACTTTCGTAAACATGGGGGAAAGGGATGCGGTCTTCCAGCGGTATTGAAGCAATCTTCTTATTTACATTTATCGACCATTGCTCGGCAAGAGCAAAAATAGGATGCCCAACAGTTTGATATGCTTGCTTAATGCCTTCGTTCGACAACTTTCCGCCCGAATTGAGAAAGCACTCATACGCTTCCAATCCGTCAACAGGAATAAAATGCTTGTCGATATACCGGCATACCTCAAAAAAGCCTTTAAAGCGATTTATTGCCCGCTTTTTGCTGAATAGATTGACTTTATTCCAATAGTGCAGAATCGGTTCCGCATGTTCCTGTAAATTGAATATGTTTACCAACTCCGGCCCGAAAGCACGATAATGTTTGAGGTTCATCGTATCCATAGCGCAGCCGTCGCTGTCGATACAGACTAAAAAATCCTTCTTCCGTTGGAAGTCCATTCCCACCCCTTCGCAAGGACACCACTCAATACTTGGTTATCTTGAGAGGACATTGCATTGTCGTTGTATTTTAGTTTAGGGAGCTTTTTTTAAGAACGCGTCTTTAAAGCCCAATTTTTGGAAAGTTTCCAAGGCTGCTCCCCGTTCATCTTTTTGAAGCGGCCCGACATAGACCTTGTAAAAGACATCTTTTGCTGTGGAAGATTTTTCTATGGCAATGGGATACTGCTTACCGTACAGCTGTACAAAACTGTCTACATTCAGCATATCCTTAAACCGGCCTATCTGCACGTAAAATGATCCTTTTGTCAGAACATGAGCTGTATAGAGTTCTTCCGCAGGTTGCGTAACAACCGGTTCATCAGGTACCGCCGGTTTTTCGGGTTCTTTCGGAGCAGGAAGTTCTTCTCTCACCGGTACTCGCGGTTCGGTCGGAACCAGCATGGCATGCTGCTCTCCAGGGTCTTCTTTCGTAGCAGTATCTTCCGGTTTTTTTTCCACAGGAATTTCCTGACTAATAACAATCCCCGGTTCGTCTTGCAGCTCCTCCGCTTCTTCCGCCTGTTCTTCATTCGGCTCAACGGCAACCGGCGCCGGTTCCTCTACAGACTTTTCTATATCTTTCACCGGTTCGTCCTCATCAACAGTCTCCGATTCCGGTGCGATTGGAGTTGAAACTTCCGGAACCGGTTCTTGAATATCATTTAAGGCAATTTTTTCCGAAATATTTGTTTCTGTTACTTCCTGTACCGGCTTTGCATATTCGCCGGATGAATCGGTATCCTCTTGTGTCGGCGGCTCTTGAACGGAAGCGACGCCCGGTACCGATTTTTCAGTTTCTGCTGAATATTCGGATTGTACAAGCAGCCCTACCGGTTCGGTTACCTCAGAAACGGCGGAAGGTACCGGCACAGGTTCAGGTTTCGGTAAAACAGGTTCGGACACTTCCGGAGGCGCCGGTTCGTTTTGAATAGGCGTTTCATACGAATCTTTTGTGCTATCGGTTTTTTGCACCGGTTTTTCTGCTTGGATAACTTGAGGCTTCGTGTCTGCGGGTTTTACAGGAGCCGCTGGAACCGTGCGCTTTTTTTCAACTTTACCTAACAGTACCGGATCGGCTCCTTCCTCGGCTACAAGCGGCGGTACGGATACTCGCACACGTACGGTACCCCCTTCTTTAATTGATAAAGCCTTTGCCAAATCGGGAGATACCGTTACCAGTAAACCGTCGGATACCATATTGCCAATAACCACAGCGCGAGATGTTGTATTTTCTTCCAAATTGGTAATTTCGATAAACGTATACTTAGGGAACAAATCACTGGCGGCAAAGAGTCCTGAAGGAAAAGCTTCCTGTGATCCCGCAGCCGCATTGCCTTCCCATACAGCAAACATCAGTGCAGCGCTTAGTATCAACATACTCGCGATGGTTATTGTTTTTTTGATCATCTGTATCCCCTTTTTCGCTATAAAGTTTCCAACAAGTTTGCACCGATAGCTTGACCGGCGCTTTTTATCTTCTGTTTCAGTTCAATTTCCGGTATTGTTTTCGGCTCGATCTTTTTTTCAAAAATGATTTTCTGAGAGGAAAAATCGATGAACTTCCATTCCAGCTTCTTCCATTCAATTATAGAACGCTGTCTATTTACGGTATCGTCCGAGGCTTGCTTATATTCGCAATACAGCGCCACCACATAGTCAACTGATGAATCGAAGCGTTTGAGCAGAGAAGCATTGTCCCTGTACCGTTCATAGTTTTCTACCATATATTCGATACTGGTTGCTACCATTCCCTGGTCAAAACAGAATTCAAAAAGCTCGGTTTCGAGCGCCATAGTCAGTTCGGCTGCACCGGCCGGTGCATCGGAATTATAGATACAAGCAAAACCGACTGTTTTTGCATATACCGCACCATAGAGCATAGTGCAGCATAAAAGCACTATCGGTATCCGCTTTTTCATAGTTATTCTCCGTAATCAATATCGGCAAAATAAAAAAAGGATAAAGGATAAACGAGACAGGGTAAACGCATCAGGCCGCTTTTTAATATCCCCGCGAAAAAATTGAGACTATTCGACCAGAGTTGAACCTCTTCGCGGAGCAAAAAGCTCAGCATAGTGCTGCGCATTCTGCTTGGACTGCTGCACAAAGGCGTTGTCTTCCACGTGACCGAGTACGGCATCCCGCTCAGCCCGATTCCGGTAGGTAATATCGCGGAAGTGATTGGTGTAGTCTTTTTTCTTGGTGATAAGAACCTGCGCTTCAATGTAACGGTTCAAGCGGAGCGCTTCGTCAAGGTAGGTTCGCCACTGTGATCCGGTAAGGGCGGAAACTCCGGCGAGCCGGCAGAGTACGCTGTAGGCATGTTCTGCGCGGTCAAAGGGATACCGTTCCCAGAGCCGGTCGTATTCGGCGTGGATTGCATGCCACGAATTGAACTCCCCTGCCCCAATTCTACTGCGAAGCCGGTCATATTCGTCCTCGCGTATCAGCTGCCCGCCTGCATTGACCCACGGGATTGTTCCATTTTGAAGCTTGAACCGGCTCCATACACCACTACGGCTAAACACCTCACCGTCGGCGCCGGTTTCATCGATGTATTTTGCCAAAACGGTTACCCCGTACCATACCAGCATATCGCGGTACGCATACCATGCATCCACGCCGTGCAGAATCTTCACCGGGCGGGCGGAATGTTCGATGTTTTCGGCAGTGAGGGGCAGTTTTTTCAGCTCGTCTCGTTTATGAGTCAAAAGATGTTGAGCGCTTTCGGGTTGATTTCCTGCCGCCGTCCATGCCGTTTCAAAGATGTGCTCCAGCAATTCCATTGCGTGCATAATTTCCCCGGCGGTATCGCAGGCAAGCACCTCGGTTTCAATCTTTTGCGTCTTTGTTTTCCGTTTATCCCGTTTTTTGAATTTATCGTTATTGCGGGCAAGCGCATACATATTATACATCCAAAAATAGGCAGGCATAATATCGAGGCAATTTTCTCGCAGATTATCGCTGACCAAGCTAAACGGAAAAGGAATATCGAGCTCGGCAGGATAATTGCCTTTATTCAACAGCACAAAGGACGCAAACCGGCAGTTATGCTTGAGCGTCGCGGAAAGCCCCGGCCAAAATCCTCGACCGGCGATAATCTCTCCGTCGTTGCCGCGGGTGTTGTGGTTTGACCCTACCGTAGCGGCGGCCGCCATATTGGACTGCCCCTGAATCATCGCGGCGATAAGAAAGGAATTATTGTGATGCTGTTCATGGTAGGGAAAGATCAGCGCATTCAGCACTTCGCAGCAGGAGATGGTTGAATTATCCCCCATCACGGAGTGAATGAGGCGGGCGCCGTATTTGAGCGTACAGTTATTTCCGAGCACAAAGCGCACTGCCTTAACGCCATAGAACACGCGGCAGCCGTATCCGATAATCCCGTTAACCAGCTCAACGCCTTCCCCGATCTGCGTCGCTTCTGCTGCGGAAGACCGAATGGTCAGATTTTTTAACTTATTGGCGCCCTTAATATAGACCGCCTCGCCGAATCGGACATCCTTGATAATCTTACAGCTTTTAATGACTGCGTTATCGCCGACGGTACCGTAATAACCGCGAGCGGAGTCGCAAGAAGCCTGCGTCAGCTTTTTCAGCTGTGCCATCAGCTTTGCATCATCGCGGTACCGCGCCCATATAAACGCATCGGCGCAAATCATATCCGCAAAGGGGAGAATTTCCCGTCCGCCCGCTTCATTCATCACATCGATTGTAACGCGGACTGCTTCATCTTCCCCGTCTTTAATGACCCCTTCGCCGAATTTGGCATGATCGGTTGCCGCCATCTCATCTATTCTGCTTAAAATGACGGTATTCCCGACAATATAGTGCGCAAGATAGGCGCAGTCGTGCACGGCGCAATTCGCTCCGATATCGCAGGAGATAATTTTGCTGTTGGTAATCCCCGCCGGAACAATAAAATCATGGTA
>CAUVKE010000109.1:0-5211 GCA_963552415.1 uncultured Treponema sp. | reverse complement strand
CACAGGCGGCGAGCGTCGCGCAGTCTTCTTCTTCCGTAGAAGAGATGGTTGCAAACATCGCCTCTATCGGACAAACGCTCGGCAAAACCGATGACGTTATTAGAAACCTCACCACAGCAACCGGCGACGGTAAAGCGACGTTAGTAACTTCCAATACCGTCACGCAAAAGATTGCAGAAGAATCCGGATCGCTGATGGAAGCAAGCAGCGTTATTCAACATATTGCAAGCCAAACAAACTTGCTTGCAATGAATGCCGCAATCGAAGCTGCTCACGCAGGAGAGGCAGGCAAGGGCTTTGCCGTTGTTGCAGACGAAATCCGTAAGCTCGCAGAAGATTCCGCAATGCAAGGAAAAACCATTACGGCAACGCTTAAAACCCTATCGGGAGAAATTGAAACCCTCTCCGCCTCGTCCAAAACGGTAGAAGAAAAGTTCAATGTAATTTTCACCCTTGCAGCGCAAGTAAAAGAAATGAGCGATCGGCTTACCGAAGCGATGCGGGAGCAGGAGAACGGCAGCAGAGAGGTATTAACTGCGATTAAAAATATCAATATGGTAACAGTAGAAGTGCAATCCGGTTCTGAAGAAATGCTGAAAGGCGGAGAGGGTGTTGCATCCGAAATGCAGAAACTTGATGGTCTTACTCGCGTGATTACCGAGAGCATGAACGAAATGGCCTCAGGCGCCGTACAGATTAACAACGCGGTGCAGGAAGTAAGCGAAATTACGCAGAAAAATAAACGGAGTATTGAGAGCTTGGCGGGAGAGGTTTCTAAATTCAAAACATAAGTTAGGGGAAGACCTTTCTTTTTTTTCGATAAAAAGAAAATACCCACTACAACCCCCATCTATTCAGAACCGCCATGGACGGCGGTGGTTCCATGCAGTAACGAGATTTGTGTTTTGCACAAATCTCGTGCTGAGGGAAGTACAGGGAAGTACTTCCCTCAGCGAGCGACTTAGGGCTTGGATTGCTACGCCGGCTTGCAATCGCTAAGTACCCGCCGTTGTTCCAAAGTTTGGTGCTGAGATAAAAGCAAGGTTGTTAAGCTTTTTACACAACTCCGTTTCAGAACCGCCATATCCAGCGCTTTTGGAAATAGATGGTGCAGATGCTAGGAGCGTACAAAAAACACCCGCAGGCGTACTTGTTGTACGTCGAGGACTGTTTTTTGTGAAGCGACAACGCAGATGCACCGTATATTTCCAAAATATGACAACCCTGCTATACTACCACTATGAACATTACCCGCAAACTGCCGATCGGCGTACAGAGTTTTAAAGTATTACGGAATGACCGCTATCTCTATGTAGATAAAACAGCGTATATTGTGCAATTAGTAACCAGCAGTCGAGTCTATTTTCTCAGCCGCCCGCGCAGGTTCGGTAAGAGCCTCTTCCTTTCAACGTTAGCGGCGTATTTCCGCGGGCAAAAAGAGCTGTTTAAAGACTTATATCTTGAAAAAGCGGAAGAAGAGCAAGCTGCGCAAGAAAATCGAGGTGCATGGCAGGAGTATCCAGTACTGTATTTTGATTTTAATACGGGACAATATGATACGCTTGGCAGTTTAATAAGCCGTATTGAGCTTTTTTTCTCTCCGCTTGAAGAAAATATGGTATAGCTCCGGCACAAGGCGATTTAGCGCAACGTTTTGAAGCAGTCATCACGCAAATATATGAGAAAACACACAAGCAAGTGGTTATTCTTGTAGACGAATACGATAAACCCTTGCTGCAAACCATGGGAGTAAATGAAGAGCTGAATGAAAAGTATCGCAATGTGCTCAAAGCTTTTTACTCGGTAATCAAAACCTGTGACGAATATATCCGCTTTGCGTTTTTAACCGGAGTAACGAAGTTCAGTAAGGTCAGTATATTCAGCGATTTGAATAACCTGCGGGATATATCGATGGAAGAAGACTATGCCGGTATCTGCGGAATCACACAAGAAGAACTTGAAACAAATTTTCAGCCGGAAATACAAGCGCTCGCAACGCGGCAGGACATTGACTATTCACAGGCTCTTGCAGCCTTAAAGCAATGGTATGACGGCTATCTATTCCATACGGCCGGGGAAGGAATGTACAATCCCTATAGCGTTTTAAGCGCCTTAGTCAAAAAAGAAATTAAAAGCTACTGGTTTGCAACCGGTACCCCCACTTTTTTGGTCAACTTCTTAAAAGAAGCGCACTATTATATCCCTGACCTTGATGGAAATGTTGAACTGGATGAAGAAGGATTGCAAACCTATCGAGCTGTAGCACAGGATGCGTTGCCTATTCTATTTCAAGCAGGGTACTTAACCATCAAGGAATATATAAAAGATTTACGGCTGTATCGGCTAGGCTTTCCGAATGATGAGGTGCGCTATGGCTTTTTGCATAATCTTTTACCGGCATATTCCGACGTAGCGTTCGGACAAACAGGGGTATGGGTGGGGCGCTTTATGCAAGATATCCGCAAAGGCGATGTGGACGGCTTTATGGAGCGGATGCAGTCGCTTATCGCCGGTATTCCATATGATAGTTTTAGCGAGAAAAACTTAAAACTGCGTGAGCAAAATTATCAGACTGCCGTTTACCTCATCTTTGCATTGATGGGGCAGTTTGTACAGACAGAAGTGTACTGCGCTAAGGGAAGAGCTGATGCCGTGGTTACTACTATTGATACAATCTACATCTTTGAATTTAAACTCTCCGGCAACGGTAGTGCGGAAGATGCCATCAAGCAGATACATGGACAGCAGTACGCCGCGAAGTACAAGGCAGAGGGAAAGAAGATTGTATTGATCGGCAGCTCTTTTGACGAGCAGTCGAGAACGATTAAAGAGTGGAAGACGGAACTGTTTGAAAACTAAAATCTTTACATCCAGTGCCGCCATGGACGGCGGTGGTTCCAAACAGCGGCGAGATTTGTGTTATGCACAAATCTCGCCGTTAAACAGCGTACACGGACGGCGGTCGTATTAAACAGCCCCTCTAATGAGTTTTAAACCTACTCACCTCTTCTGCGAGGTTTTGAATACTTTGTTTATTCTTCTGCGTAATCTCGTTGACTTCCTGTACGGCATTATTGATTTGCACGGCTCCTGAAGCCATCTCGTTCATACTTTCGGTGATAATACGTGCTGCATCGTTTAATGTATGAATACCTTGTGCGACGCTTTCTTCATTTCGCAAAACCTCCTCGGAACCGGTACTTACTCGGCTCGTTACAACCGACATCTCATTCATGGTGTCGAGTACATTGCGGCTGCAAGAGGACTGCTCTTGCATTGCACTGGTAATCTTGTTGCTGATAGCCTTTACCTGCTCGGCAAGGGCAAAAATACTGCTAAACGTTTCTTCAACGGTATGAGAAATGCCGGAAAGCGTTTCTATCTCATTGCTGAAATTTTTAAGCGTTGCGGTAATCGTCTTTCCTTGTATACTGGATTCTTCGGCAAGTTTCCGAATTTCATCGGCAACGACGGCAAAGCCCTTGCCGGCCTCTCCTGCGTGGGCAGCCTCAATTGCCGCATTCATAGCCAAAAGGTTAGTTTGGCTTGCTATATGCTGAATAACACTTGAAGCTTCAAGCAAACTGCCCGATTCTTCGGCAATTTTTTGGGTGATAGTATTTGAGCGGCCGATTGTTTCTTTTCCACTTGAGGTTGCTTGATGGAGATTTTCAATGAGCGTACCGCTTGCTTCGAGCGTCTTGGCGACTTCCTGTATATTTTCTACCATATGTTCTATGGATTTTGATGACGCTTTGACACTTGCTACCTGTTTTTCAACATTTTCATTTAAGGCTTTTATTGCTTCGTCAATTTCATCGATTGATGAGGCGGCATCAGCAGCGCTTGCAGATTGAGCGACCGACTGCTGTTTAACATTCGCAATATTCATGTTGATTTGATGAATAGCTGTTGCCGTCTCAGTCATATTACAAGAAAGCTCATCGCCTATTCCTTGCATAATGCCGGTATTCTGCTCTACAAGCTGAATCGATGTCCGTATTTTTTCAATCGTTTTATTGAAAAAATAGGCAATATGAGCAATTTCGTCATTTCCGTTGACCGGCAGTGCAACCGTTAAGTCTCCTTCACCTTCGGAAATACTTTGCAGCGCCGCCGTAATATCCCGAAGCGGCATACTGATTTTTCTTGCAAAGAAAATAGCGATAATATCGGCGATTATAAAGATGAGAATAATGATACCCGCCATTTGGTACAACGATGTGATAATCGGGGCGGTAAACTCTCGATACGGTAAGCGTGCTGTAAACAACCATCCGCTGACCGGCACCTTTGCTGCGGAAATAATATAGTCCGCCCCTTTATACTGAACAACAGCCGGCGCCTGCTTCCCGCGCAGCGCCTGTTCGATAAATGTTCCGATTCGGCTAAAGGCTTGATCGCTTTTGGCAAGTGCAATAGGATTTTCTTGATCACGGACAGCCTCTTCATCGGGGTCGGCAATAACGGTACCGTCTCGTCCATTGATAGAACAATAACCGGTTTGTCCGACAGGAGTTGTTTCCACAAGTATGGATAAGCTTTCAGCCGGCGTATCGATTCCAAGTACGCCGATGACTTTTCCTTCATCAAAAATGGGCACAGCCATTAAACAAATAAATTTCTTGTCCATCATTGCAAAATACGGTTCCGTGATGAAAAATTTACCACTCATAGCTGTTTTAAACCATTCGGAATTTGCCGCATTATAACTCGGCCCCGTCGCACAAAAACCGGTACCGTCCGGCGGTGTAAAAGAGAACCGGAGAAATGATTTGTTATATTGAAGCTCCCTATCGACAACGGCGGCTTTTTTCCTAGGGTGTAAATCAGGATCTCGTAATTCGGGCAGACGGGAAAGGATTTCCAATGCTGTCTTTGTGGTATTAATTTTTTCGTTTACCAAAAGCGCTCCATCATCCGCAATGGTCTGTAAATCAGCAGCAATATTCTGCTTTGTTGTAATATAAAAATGTCTAACAAAGATAATGCCGATTGTTAAACCGGCAAAGGCAATAAGAGAAAGCAGTAATACGATCAGCTTTGTCTTAATCTTTTTTACTTTTAAAATACTTTTCATAAATACTCCTATAGTTTTATTCGTGCGGAGGGTTTAACACCCCATTATGTAGCAATACAAACCGCTCGTAACGGCACTACGAGTCTCTCGTAATAATCTTTTTATAAATAGGCGGAGTAAATGCAGGGAGC
>CAUVKE010000108.1:0-5232 GCA_963552415.1 uncultured Treponema sp. | reverse complement strand
GTTCTGTAAGGAAATGATTTATCATATCCGCTAAAGCGGATTGCGAATCAGTTTTAAGAGGTTCCTAGTTATAAAAAATATGCCTGATCAAATCGGGTACAAGATGATTTTATAAAAGAAAAACAAATGACAAAAGACGACACCGGTTTTTTATGGCAAAACCTTGCACGATACAAGCGGGCAAAAGAACGCGGCCATAAATCGGCTGAGCGTTTTCTCGATGGAACGTATGAAAATTTCGGCTTTTTCGGAACCCTCATGCACAAAACGCAGAATCCCTCATGCTTATATCTACAGTGCAGACGGTTCTCTCACTTCTTCCTCGGCGTTGGTTTTTCAATCACTTCTAAGCCATTTAAATATGCAAACTTAATTAATGTTAGACTTATTGGGTTATGATAATACGGTATCAAAATTAAAAGATATTATCAAAGACAATGACCTTAACATTATTGTCACTCATTACAAATTATCAAATAAGCTACAACTTCTGCTTAACGATAATTTGCTCATCGCGTATACCGCTGCCGCAATCTCTTAGCAAGTTTTTTACCGATTCACTTGAAACAATAAAGTGCGCATCAAGATTAATATCAGTAAATGCATCCTCACTAATCGAAGTAACGCTATCCGATATCACAACGCTTGTTAAAGAGGTACAGCCGTAAAATGCTGCCCAGCAAATCTCTCTAACACTGTCAGGTATAGTAATATTTGTTAAAGAAGCACAGCAGGAAAAAGCCTCCTCGCCAATTTCGGTAATACTGCGAGGTAGTACAACACTTGTGAGCGAACTACAATTATGAAAAATCTCCTCTCGTATTTTTGTAACGCTATCCGGCATCACAATGCCGGTTAAGCCGGTACAGCCCGAAAATGCTCGATTACCGATTTCAGTAACACTAACCGGTATTGCAATACTTGTCAAAGAGCAGCAGTCGGCAAATGCATCCGCAATAATCTCAGTCACACTATCAGGGATGATAATACCGCCTTGTAAACCTGCAGCAGCAGCGATCAGTGTTGTCTTGTCCTTTGTATACAGGATATTATTTTCAGTGCAATACACCGTATTTGCATTATCAACGGTAAGATGTATTAAACCGGCGCAGCTCCCAAAAGCTCGCCCTCCAATCTCCGTAACACGCGCTGGAATCACAACATGTGTTAAAGCAGTACATAAGATAAACGCCTCCCAGCCAATTTCAGTAACAGAGTCAGGTATTACAATGTTTGTGAGGGAAGTGCAGCAGCTAAATGCCGACCAGTCAATCTTAGTAACACTGTCAGGAAGCTCAATACGTGTTAAAGAACTACAGCAGAAAAACATCTTCCAACTAATTTCAGTAATACTGTCGGGTATTGTTACGCTTGTTAAAGAACTGCACTCATTAAAAACTCCGCCGCCGATTTTCGTAACGCTGTTCGGTATCACAACATGTGTTAAACCGGTACAGCCGGAAAATACTTCTTCGCCAATTTCAGTAACACTATCGGGAAGAACCAGACTGCCTACTAACTTTTTTTTATCAACTACGGAGATTAGTATCCCATCTCTTATGTTCAGCAGTTTGAGATTTGCTTTTTCTTCTGCCGTCAATAGCAATTCATCTACGCTTGCAATATCGTCTTTATTGGTAGCTGGCATATCACACTCCATCGCAAATAAGCTTAAGGGTTTCCTATCGTCAGTATAGAACATTTTTATCTTTGATGGTATGCTCATAGACAGTAACGCGGGATATAGCGAAGCTGCACGGCAAGAAGTAGAGCAGAGCACACGGGACTATTTAGCGTGGTTGGATGCACTGCAACAAGCGTAAAGTGTTTTCTTAATATCAATTACATTAGGAGGGAAACAATGGCAATTCCAACGTATGAAGAGTGTATGCTACCGCTTATGAAAATTGCAGAAGATGGTAAAGAGCATTTATTTAGAGAAGCTACTGACGCATTGATAAATCAATTTAATTTAACTGAGAAAGAAAAACAAGAATTGCTACCAAGCGGTTCAGCATTTGTTATTAATAATAGAATTGGATGGGCAAGAACATATTTAACAAAAGCCGGTTTATTATTAACCACTAAAAGAGGTTATTTTTGCATATCGGAAGAAGGAAAAAAGCTCTTGCAAAAGGAGCCTGCATTTATCAATACTAAAATGCTCAAAGAATATGATGCTTTTAATGAATTTCAATCAATAAAAGAATCAGGCAATTCTGAAAATAATAAAATTGAACATAATATTGAACAAAGTATTACTCCGCATGAATTGCTTGAAAGCGGCTATCTCAGTATAAAAAATGAATTAGCAGATGAGTTATTGTCTACCATTAAAAATATCAGCCCTTCAAAATTCGAAAAATTAGTGATTGATTTATTGGT
The DNA here is from genome assembly GCA_963552415.1 of uncultured Treponema sp. GTDB lineage: Bacteria > Spirochaetota > Spirochaetia > Treponematales > Treponemataceae > Treponema. The sequence continues at coordinate 2,847 of CAUVKE010000108.1, read as the reverse complement.
TAAGATGGGATACGGCGGTTCAATCAAAGAAGCTGCCACTGTAGTTGGAAAATCCGGCGATGAAGGGATTGATGGCATTATTAAAGAAGATAAATTAGGACTTGATGTTATTTACATTCAAGCAAAGAAATGGGATAGCGTTACTATCGGTCGCCCCGAAATACAAAAGTTTGCAGGGGCATTGTTGGGAAAAAAAGCGAAAAAGGGGATATTTATTACTACCTCAACATTTACAAACGAAGCAAAGAAATATGTTACCGATATTGATGCAAAAATAATACTGCTTGACGGAAAACAATTGACCGAATTAATGATAGAAAATAATCTTGGGGTAAGCACACAAGATGTTTACACAATAAAACGAATCGATTCGGATTATTTTGAAGAAAATTAAAATCAAGGAAACTGTCAAAAACTTTTGCGCAGTTAGTGTTAGCGGATTGCTTAAAATAATCTCCTCAATTCTTCCCTTATTCATACTGTCTGTTACCCGCAGCATAGGCGCCGGTATCTATATCGAGAACTTCGCGCACAGGCTGGATAAGCGATTCTTCGTAGCGGCATATCCATCGTTCGGGCTGCGCTGAACCGTCCGTTATGCCATCAATGGTGTCGCCGGTTTCTATGGGGTTATCATTTATTAAAAGATAGAAAGCTGTATTATACGCGTGGTTTACAATTCGGTTCGGCTCAAGTCCGCGAAAATGATATTGTAAGTCGGGTAAGAACAACAAGCTCATACCGAGCGTATCGACAAGCATATCTGCACCGCCTTGAATAGTAAAAAAGCGGACGTTCACGGCAAATTGAATAAAACGGTTTTCACGGGGAAGCGTATGGTTGCGGATGGTTTCTGCGGTAAAAAGTTTCCCCGAATTTTCAAAATAAACGGCAGTACAGTCAGGGAAAAGCTCAACCAGCGCCTCTGTAAAATCCATATCGAGTTCTGCACGGTCCGATGCGGGAAGCGCCGCCGCCAGCATATCGGTACCGATGAGTGCATACCGGCATTCGGACAAAAGAGCATCTTTATCTTCTCCGCAGTCCCACATCTGGCTTTTGGTAAAATCGTCAATGGTGCTTCCGTCAAAGGCGGCGGGAGCAATCATCAGCATAGGCGGATACGCCCCATCTTTAAATTCCGCCCGATATCGAGTGGCGGCAAACTGCGCTACGGCAGTATCGGAATCGTACGAAAAACATTCGGCATCTCCCAAGCGCTTTTGCATCACCGCTTCCATCTGCTCCCGAGCCGGCATTGTTACCGGCGCTTTAAACAAGAGCTTTACAATAAAAATGCCGCCGACTTTTTCTTCTTTGGTTAAATCCTGTTGAAAAATTTTATCCATATTTCGCCTACCCTTCTCTTCTATTTTTGAAAGCATGAAAACTGTTACGCGTTTATAATATTTTTCTCAAAAAAATCGATTGCATTTTTAAAATCGTTTTCGTTCGGTCGGCCTTTGTTTAAACCGCCGATGAGTTTTAAGGGGCCGAAGGTATCGAAACCTTTACAGCCGAATATACCCAGACAGATTTTTCCGTTTTGTTCGGTTCTTTTACGCAGCGTTTTTTCAAACCCTGCATTAACCGCTCCAGCGGTGTAAATAAAAAACAGCTTTTGTACGCCGCTCGCAAGCGCTTGTTCAAATAGTGTATCGACCGGTTTTGCAAATTTAAAGTAAAAAATTCCGGAGGCAAAACCGACCGTATCATATCGCTTAAAATCATCGGGATTAAAATCGACAGCTTTGATCAGAACCGTTTCGGGGTACTTCTCTTTTATTTTATACAGCACTTTTTCAGTATTCCCGTGGTGTGTTGAACTGTATACAATGCATACATTACTCATAGCATAATTCTCCTTCATTATTTATGTAGCCGTATCGTTTGGGGTATACGGCCGAGAGGTCTTTTTCAAAAATGATATTTCCATCATTTAATCTTTTTTGCGCAACCGTTCGATATGCAAAATCGATTGCGTTGCTTTTACAATGATAAAAACACTCTCCGCATAAGATACAATTTTTTTGATCTTTTATCGATACCTTACCATCTGCAAAAATGAAATTGTTAACAGGGCACACTGAAATACATTTTTTACATGCATGGCAGTTTTCTCGTATAATCGATACGGTTTTAAACTTTGTATGTATTTTTTCTTGCGAAAGTATGTTCAGCACAAGACGCATAGGGACTTTGGTATACGCAAAAGAACTGCTATTGTCTTGTATATGTTCCGTATGCAAACATAAATCAAAAATAGTACTTATGGTCTTCTCTATCAAGCGTTCTTCCGCGTCGCCGGGCTTGTGCTCCTGTATTCTGGTACAAAAAAATCTGCTCAGTGTATGAAAGGAGGCAAGCTTTATGCCCAAAACCGGCACATATTTTTTCTTTTTTAATGCACGCCCCATCTCTTCCAATGCAATAAATGAATGAGCACCTCCGTACGTGATAAACGGAACGGCAATTTTTGAACGCTTATGATCCGGTTCAGGCAGCGCTTCAAGGATGCGCAATACATGAGTTTCCGCATGTCCTGCATATACCGGAGCGCCCGCAAAAAGAGCATCGAATTCTTGCAAGCGTTCTTCCAAGATTTTTTGCCTTTCGGATTTTGAGGCAAACAGCAGGTTATCATCTTTTGTAATATTTATGATATCCGCTGTGCCGCTTTTCTCTTCGATACTCCTCTGAATCATGCGTGCAGCAACCAATGTGTGTCCCGAAGGACTAAATACAATGATAGCAGCTTTCATAGTAAACCCTCCCATACGCCTTCATTTGAGCTTAAATCGGGAATATTCTTATCTACCAATTCCGCTAAACGAGCAATTGCGTCAA
>CAUVKE010000107.1:0-5258 GCA_963552415.1 uncultured Treponema sp. | reverse complement strand
AAGGGAAGGATGGATGTTGAGCGCGTGTTTTGGAAAGAGAGCCAGCGTCTTGGGGCCGAAAATCTTTCCGTACGCAAAACAGACCATTATATCGGGTTTAAGTGCCGCAACGGCTTCTCGGAAGTCCTCATTTAATTTTTCGGGCGTCAATACCGGTACCTCTTGAGCAATAACACCGGCTTTTTTCAGTTCGGCAACCGCTTGCGCAACGGCGGATTCCGCATATTTTTTACCGCGCCCTACGCGGGCGGGCGGAGCCGTTAGTACACCGGCAAGGGGATATGCCTTTGCGATTGCTTGCAATGCCGGAATTGCACATTCGGGGGTTCCGGCAAAAAAAACGTTCATTATGCACGCGCCCGCTTTTTTGCTTCACGCTGTTTTTTGCGCTCTTGCTGTTGAGTGAACTTTGCAACGAGACTATCTCGTTCTTTTTCGGATAGCCGGTCAATGAAAAGGACGCCTTCAAGGTGATCATACTCATGCTGGATAACCCGTGCAAGTAAACCGGTCGCTTCTATCGTCCTGCGCCGTCCGTTCATATCCTGATATTGCACGGTAACGGCTTCGGGGCGAACAACGTCCGCATACATTTTAGGAATACTTAAACAGCCTTCTTCATAGCTGCATTGTTTTTCCGAAGTACCGACAATGAGCGGATTGATGAATACCCGTTCAATGCCGTCATCGATTTTTACGATAAAAAGTCTTATGTTTTTTCCTATTTGAGGCGCCGCCAAACCGATACCATTATCCTCATCCATCGTTATAAACATTTCCCGTATCAGTTCATGCAAGACTTCATCAATATGCTCTACCGGCTTTGAGGGCTGCCGGAGCGTTTCTTCACCTAAATACAGTACCTTCATCGCGCATCATAGTACAAAATTTATGCCGTGCGGTCAATGTGCCGCAGGATGACTGTTGATAGGCTATTTAAGAGTAACAAGTAGGGACGGGCAAATGCAGCTGAAATCAAGGGAATAGTCTCGCCGTAAGGCTTTTGCTTGTGGTATACTGCCCCTATGCTGATTGGAGAAATTCAAACGCCCGTGTCAAATCTGTATGGGGCGGGGAAAACAACTGTTGAACAACTGAACCGGCTGGGGGTCTCGACGGTCGGTGATCTGCTGCGGCTCTGGCCGCGCGCATGGGAAGACCGCAGCAGGTATAATACGCTCAGCGAATGGAATGCGTTTCATAAACTGAATGTTCCGGTGAGGGTTATGGATCAGCAATGGTTCGGCTACGGGCGTATGAAAACGCTCAAGTTGATTGTATGCGATTCGGAAGGTGTTCGCGGCGAGCTTGCGTGCTTTAACCGCCCTTTTTTAGAGAAAGCATTTCCGGAAGGTACAAAGGCGCTGGTCTACGGAAGTTTTTCCGTTAAATATGGGGCTATCCAATCGAGTTCTTTCGATATAGAACAATATGATACGGCGGAGCGCCGTGTTTTGCCGGTATATCCGCTGACGCAGGGATTAACACAGACAAAACTGCGCAAGCTCATCGAGCAGGCGCTCAATTCGTATGCGCGGGGAATCGATTCCGAGCTTCCCGCCGACGTATTAAACAAATACGGCTACCCCGATAAAAGAACCGTGCTGTTTGCAATGCACCGCCCCGCTTCCATGCAAGATGCGGAAAATGCCCGCACCGCGCTCATCTTTGAGGAGTTCTTCCTCTACGAAGCGGCTGTCGGTATGCGTGCGCTTGAGCGGCGCGGTGTATTGCCGCGTACAACGGGTGCAAAAGGGCAGGGGAGTGTATTTCCTGCACAGACGGCGAACGGAGACGGTCAAGCAGCAGGAGATGGGCAAGCAACAGCGGCGCAGGCTGGCGCTTCGGAAGGTGCGGTTCAACCGACGACGGCACTGCAGTACGCATACAGCCCGCTGCAAAAGGAGCTGCTCTCACGTCTGCCGTTTACGCTTACCGCAGACCAGCAAGCCGTTACCGCAGAGATTAACGCCGACCTCGACGGAACGGCGCCTGCCGCCCGTCTTATTCAGGGTGATGTCGGTTCTGGAAAGACTCTTGTTGCGTTTTTAGCCTGCTTAAAAGTGATAGAGGGCGGCGGACAGGCGGCGCTGATGGCGCCGACTGAGCTGCTGGCACGGCAGCACGCCGATAACGCGGCAAAGCTTTTGGAACCGCTCGGTATACGACTTGCCTTTTTAACCGGTAACCTCAAAGCGGCGGGACGTTCTCAGCTTTTGCAGCAGCTTGCTTCCGGTAATATCGACCTCATCATCGGTACGCATGCCCTTTTTTCCGCACAGACGCTGTATAAAAACCTGCGTATGGTTGTTATCGACGAACAGCACCGCTTCGGGGTACTCCAGCGCTCGGCAATTATTCAAAAAGGCATCGACAGCGGAAAAAAGGCTCCGCATTTTTTAATGATGAGCGCGACTCCCATTCCGCGGACGCTTGCGCTGTCGATGTTCGGCGACCTCGATATTTCCGTCATTAAAACGATGCCGCCCGGGCGCAAGCCGGTGATTACCTATGTTGCTCCCCAGAGTAAGGCCGAAAAGGTGTATTATTTTATCGGGCAGGATATCCTTGCCGGAAAGCAAGCCTATTTTGTCTACCCGATTATCGAAGATTCGGATACGCTCAGCCTAAAATCGGCGGAAGACATGTTTGCGGAACTGACTCGGGATTTCCCCCATCACCGGCTTGCGCTCCTGCATTCCAAGGTGCCGGAGGACGAAGCGCGGGCTATTATGCAGGAGTTTCGCTCCGGCGCCATTCACATTCTCGTAGCAACCAGCGTTATCGAAGTCGGCGTCGATGTGCCGAACGCGACCTGTATGGTTATCGAACACGCCGATCGCTTCGGCCTTTCGGCGTTGCATCAGCTGCGGGGTAGGATCGGGCGGGGGAGCGATCAATCCTATTGTTTTTTACTCTATGGGAAAAATATTACCGAAACCGGTATGGCGCGGCTCAAGGTGATGGCAAGTACGACTGACGGGTTTGTTATTGCGGAAGAAGATTTAAAGCTGCGGGGGCCGGGGGATATCGGCGGCATTGAGCAGTCCGGCTATTGCGGTTTTGAGCTTGCCGATCCTATCCGCGACTTTGCACTGTTGGAAAAAGCCCGCATCGCCGCTTTCGAAATGCTTGCCGCGCAGCGCGGATTAACTCAAGGGGAAGGCACAAATACTGCCGAATAAAAAAAAGAGCGGCCTTATGGGGACTTATAAGACCGCTCTAACACTTATTTTGGGGGAATAACATCTACTACTCACATAGCAAATTAAAATCAAGGAAAACCTCTAAAAACTGAGGTTTTTAGAGGTTCCCATAGCTATATAGTGTATGCTTATAGTAACAAGCTTTAGTTAAAATGTCAACCGTTTCTAACAGAATGGATAGATATAGCATAAATCGCACGCTTGTCTAAACCCCGCGAATATGCTACATTCGTTTCGTCGTTTAAAAACGGACGATTAACTCAGTGGTAGAGTGCTACCTTCACACGGTAGAAGTCACTGGTTCAAACCCAGTATCGTCCAATTTTTTATCTTTTTCGTTTACCACAATGCTACAATCCGGTTTTACACCACGAGCTGATATTGATTTAATTAAAGGGAACCTCTAAAAATTTGAGTTTTTTGCAGATGCCCTAAATTTTTAAGATTTGTGTGGCGCCTTGGCGAAGCATCATATCTGCCAGTACAATTGCAACCATTGCGTCAATAATGGGCATCACCCGCCGGTAAAGACAGCCATCATGACGTCCTGTAATCTCATAGGCTATACGTTCTCCGCTCGCAGTTTCCATTATCTGTTTTTGAGCGATTGAAGGTACCGGCTTTATGACTGCTTGAAATATAATGTCTTTTCCGTCGGAGATGCCCCCTGCAATTCCTCCGTGATAATTTTTATCGACGGCGTTTGCCTCCGAACCGGACATACGCGCCAGCTGAAAGCCTGCTCCGAATGCAATACCCTTTACGCTGCCGATGGAAAGCACCGCCTTTGCAAGTTCCGCTTCGAGCTTATCAAAGACCGGCTCACCGAGACCGGCGGGAACATTCCGCACCGAGCACTGTACAATAGCCCCTGCAGAATCGCCTGCCTGCTTAATTACAGCAAGCTCACTGCCAATCTCCGGAGGGAGTTCATCTGCTGCAGAAATCGGTTCGCAAGGGATGCCTGCAATTTCTATTGCTGAGGTTTCGATAGTGATCGGGAGACTTGCGGACATCGGATACTGTGCAGGATACGGTGTCGGACAATACGCCAGTACTTTCTTTGCGATAACACCGGCAGCAATCCGTGCAGCGGCTTCGCGCCCCGATGCGCGTCCGCCGCCGCGCCAGTCGCGGCGGCGGTATTTTGCCTCGTAGGCAAAATCTGCATGACCGGGACGGTATATGTCTTTTACTGCCTCGTAGTCATGCGGACGCGCATCGGCGTTGCGCAAAAGCACCGTAATCGGCGTTCCGAGGGTACCGCCTTCAAATACGCCGGAAAGAATTTCGGGTATATTCGGTTCCCTCCGCGCGGTTTCAAAATTGCCTGACGGTCTTGCCGTATTAAATGCAGCGGTAAAATCTCCGGAGTCGAGCGGAATACCGGCTGGGCACCCATCGACGACAACGCCGATTGCGGCTCCGTGACTTTCACCGAATGTGGTAACTTTAAAGATTGTTCCGAATGTATTTCCTGCCATGGCGGTATTTTACTTTAAATATCCGCATGGCTCAAGATTGCACATTGCATCATTGCATCACCTTGAATTATCTCTAAGGGGAAACACGGGGATGTCTCAAAAGTTGGTTACTTTTTGGACATCGCCATCAGCATAGCTGATAGGCTTTCAGTTTTTAGACGGCCCCGCTATTGCGTGGAACCACGGGCATCCTCGCTCAAGAATGTACATCCGTGTACCTCTCTACCGATGTACGTCCATGTACATCGGTAGAGGACAAGTTTTGTTCCAAAACTTGTTTCTGACTTAGTCCCCGCCCATTCTTGGGCGTTCTGACGACGAGATTTGTGCATAGCACAAAACGTCGCTTCTGCGTGGAACTACGGACATCCTCGCCCAAAAATGTACATCCTTGCACATTTTTGGGCTGCAAGTTTGTAAACAAACTCCTATGTTTTTTGTCAAATAGAAAAGCAAAACTTTTTAGTTTTTTCTCTGCTTGACCGCTCCCGCCCCTGTTAACCACTGTTTTCCCCCCTGCCTTATCCCGCTCGTGAGGCGGGGGCAGGCAGCTCTTTATATTCCTCTC
>CAUVKE010000106.1:0-5272 GCA_963552415.1 uncultured Treponema sp. | reverse complement strand
CCCCCAACTCTTGGCGAGCAAACCGCGATCGCTGAAATACTTTCGGATATGGATGCGGAATTATCAGCCTTAAAAAAGAAGCTGGAAAAAATTCGGTTGATAAAACAGGGAATGATGGATGCTCTTTTGACGGGTAAAATCCGCCTACCGGAAGATAAACCGAATGTGCAATTTACGCAAAGAAAAGAGTCGAAAGAAATACTGTACGCCGCAGAAAAAACGGAAGGGTATACGGCGAATCAGAAAAAACATAATAAATACATTGATGATGGGGAGAAAAAATGCCAAAAATAAATGAAACTGATAACTACGGTGAGATATTGATTTATAACAGTGAAGATGGTATTGCAAAGATCAATGTCAACCTAAAGGATGAAACGGTATGGCTTTCGTTAGATCAAATGGCACAGCTGTTTCAACGTGACAAATCAACGATTTCCCGCCATATTAAAAATGTCTTCGCTGAAGGAGAACTGTCAATAGAGGCAACTGTTGCACATTTTGCAACAGTTCAAAATGAAGGAGAGAGGCTTGTAGAACGAACAATAGAGTATTATAACCTTGACGTCATCATTTCTGTCGGCTATCGGGTAAAATCCATACGAGGCACTCAATTCCGCATCTGGGCTAATTCCGTTTTAAAGGAATATATTAAAAAAGGCTTTGCTTTGGATGATGAACGGTTGAAAGGAAACGGTGGAGGAAGCTATTGGAAAGAGTTGCTTGACCGTATTCGGGATATACGTTCTTCTGAAAAGATGTTGTATCGGCAAGTGCTCGATCTTTATGCAACCAGTGTCGACTATGATCCAAAGAGTGAAGAGTCTCTTGCTTTTTTTAAGATTGTACAAAATAAACTGCACTATGCAGCGCACGGTAATACGGCAGCCGAAGTTATTTTTAAAAGAGCTGACGCTCAAAAACCGTTCATGGGTCTTAAAACGTTTTCAGGTGATCTTCCGGTGCTGAAAGATGTAGGTATCGCAAAAAATTATTTGGATGAAGAAGAATTAAAAATTCTCAATAATCTTGTTTCCGGTTATTTTGATATAGCTGAAATCAATGCCATTGAGCATAAACCGATGTATATGCAAGACTATATCGAACAGCTGGATGCCGTGTTAAGTTCCGGTAAACGGAAATTACTTCAAGGATCCGGAACAATAAGCCATGAACAGGCTATAAAAAAAGCAAAAGAAGAGTACCGTACATATCAAAATCTTATACTCAGTCCTATAGAAAAAGCTTATTTAGAAAGCTTAAAAAATACTGCAAAAAAATTAAAAAAAGCTGCACGAACAAAACCTCATAAGGAGAAGCCCGATGCCAAAAATAAATGAGACGGAACGTCAAACGCAGGATCGCATCTTGCATCTCTTTTGCAGTGCGGAATACTTAGACTATGAATATGCCGGAAACTTGCAGCATACGATAAATACGAATATCAGAGAAAAAGATTTACTTGCGTGGCTTACCGATTCGCATGGCGGCGGATATAGTATAACACTTGCGGAAAAAGCCATTGATCAATTAATAAAAGCTGCAAATAATTTAGAACACGGTTTGTATCACGCAAATCAAACGGTGTATACGCTTTTAAAATACGGTATACCGGTTACGGAAACCGTCGATAAAACTCCTACAACGGTTTATCTAATCGACTGGGATCATCCGTTGCAAAATAGGTTTTTCATTGCCGAAGAGGTAACCATCCGCTCAGAATCGGAGCGTCGTCCCGATCTTGTCGTGTTTGTAAACGGTATTGCGCTTGCCGTGCTCGAACTCAAACGGGCAACCGTTTCCGTTGCTGCGGGCATACGGCAGCTTCTTTCAAATCAAGAGCCGTACTTTAACAAACCGTTTTTTTCGACGATACAATTTTGCATAGCCGGAAATTATACGGAAGGTCTACGATATGGAACCGTCAAAACGGAAGAAAAATATTATCTTGAATGGAAAAACGATACCGTTCATACGGAAGCGCAGCCGCTTGATGAAGTATCCCTTACTATCCTTGAACAATGCAAGCATTTCCCTGATAAACTTGAACAGCACCTATTCAGTTTATTTCATAAAGATCGATTCCTTGATTTGATTCATAACTTTATCATTTTTGACAACGGCAGAAAAAAGATTTGCCGTCATAATCAATTTTTCGGTATTAAAAAAGCGCAGTTAAAACTTGCAAAGAATCAGGGCGGTATTATCTGGCATACACAAGGAAGCGGAAAAACGCTTACAATGGTATGGCTTTCAAAATGGATATTGATGAACAATGCCAATGCCCGCGTACTCATTATTACCGACCGCGAAGAATTGGATGATCAAATAGAGAAAAAATATAACGGCGTTGCAGAACATATTACTCGGATAGCTTCATGCGCTGATCTTATTAGAAATTTAGACAGTACAATTCAAGTTGATAAAAACGATAGGCATAATACCAGCGGTCGATTGCTCTGTTCGCTTATTCATAAATTCGGTGTACACGGTGCTGCAGCCGGTAAAGAAGATGATGCTACTACAGCGAAAAGATCGGTTGAGCAATTCATCAAAGAATTAAAAGAAGCCTTACCGAAAAATTTCAAAGCAAAAGGAGATTTTTTCGTTTTTGTCGATGAATGTCATAGAACGCAAAGCGGGCTTTTGCACATCGGTATGAAACAAATCCTCCCCGATGCTGTTTTTATCGGTTTTACCGGTACGCCGCTTTTAGTGAAAGATAAAAAGACAAGTCTTGAAGTGTTTGCCCCCGGATATATTCATACTTATAAATACGACGAAGCGGTTGCAGATAAAGTGGTGCTGGATTTACGTTATGAAGCGCGGGATATTGAACAAACCATCACCGCACAAGAAAAAATTGACGCGTACTTTGAGGCGAAAACGCGCGGTTTAAATGATGCTGCTAAAGCAAAACTCAAAGAGCGGTGGGCAACTATGCAGACTGTTTACAGTTCCCGAAAACGGCTGGAAGTGATTGCCGAAGATATCATATCGGATTTTACCATAAAAAGCAGGCTGTGCGACGGAACAGGCAATGCATTGCTCGCCGCAAACAGCATTTATGATGCGTGTAAATACTATGAAATTTTTACTGCAAAGGGGTTTCCGCAGTGCGCTATTATCACATCTTTTACACCCGAAAAAAATAAACTTGCGACGGAAGCTGCCGATTCCGAAGAATACAAAAAATATGATGTTTATCAAAAGATGTTAAACGGGCAAAGCGTTGAAGCTTTTGAAACGGAAGCAAAACGGCAGTTTGTTGAAGAACCTGCCCACATGAAGGTTCTTATTGTAGTGGATAAATTATTGACCGGTTTCGATGCGCCGCCGTGTACCTACTTGTATATCGACAAGTCAATGCAGGATCATGGACTGTTTCAAGCAATATGCCGCGTCAACCGGCTGGATGGAGAGTCAAAAGAGTTCGGCTATATTATCGACTATAAACAGCTTTTCGGCAGTTTAAGGGATGCGCTTGCAAAGTACACATCCGGCGCTTTTGAAGGTTTTGCGGAAGAGGATATCAAAGATTTACTAAAGAACCGTCTTATTGAAGCACGGAAACATCTTAATCATATTCTTGAAGAACTGGCTGATTTATGCGGCGGAATAACGGCGGGCAATCCTCAACTCATTGATTATATTCACTACTTTTGCGGGGAGAACGGTATTACCGGACTTGATGAAGAAGTCTATGCGCAAAGCCGCGAAAAGCTCTATACCTTGGTCAATCGGCTTATCCGTGCGTATGCCGAGATTAAAGGCGATATGGAAGATGCCGGTTATACCGCAGAGCAACGTGCCGATATAGATGAGCGAGTGAGCTTTTATACTTCGCTTAAAATGGAAATCGGACGGGCAAGCGGAGATTTTATCGATCTTAAATTATATGAGAACGATATGCGGTATCTTATTGACACCTATATCAAAGCCGATGACAGCCGAAAACTTGGCGCGTTTGACGATTTTACGTTGCTTGATTTTGTGTTAATGCAGGATGAAAAATTAAAAGGGAAAGATAAAGAAGCGGTTGCCGAAGCAATTGAAAATAATATCAGAAAAAAGATTGTCGAAAAACAGCCGTTAAATCCTAAATACTACGAAAAACTTTCCCTCATTCTTGCTCAGTTAGTTGAACAGCGCCGAAAAGATGCCCATAGTTACGAAGAGCTGCTGCAGCAGTATATTGAATTGGTAAAAAAAGCAGAACAGCCGGAAAATAATTCCGACTATCCGGTGAGTATCAGAAAAAGCGGAGCGCTGCGGGCATTTTATGACAACTTTGGAAATGATGAACAATTAGCCCTTACGCTTGATCAAACGATACGGGACAGTAAAGAAGCGGACTTCCGTAATAATCAGTTTAAAGCAAAAAAAATTAAGAGAGCGCTTTTTACTGTGTTAGATGATCAGGTGTTGGTAGAAAGCGTCTATGCGCTCGCAGCGGAGCAACCGGAGTATTAAATGATTATAACCGTTTCTGATATACCGATTACAGTGTACAAGAAAAATATAAAAAATATGCACCTCTCTGTGCGCCCTCCCGACGGTGCGGTAACAATATCAGCTCCATTCAGCATAAAAGATGCAACCATTGTGTTATTTGTGCGGACGAAGTTGCCGTGGATAAAAAGACAGATTGCTCAATTTAAAACACAAGAGCGCCAATCCGAGCGTGAATATGTATCGGGAGAGACGCTCTATGTTTGGGGTAAACGGTATTATCTTGAAGTATGTCTCGGCAGTAAAAACTCACTTGAGCTTTCAGGTTCCAAAGCTCTTTTGACGGTACGGAAAAACAGCACCGTACTACAGCGGGAACGCTTTGTTCGTGAATGGTACCGAAGCATTCTTAAACAGGAAATCGAACGGATATTGCCTCGCTGGGAACGTATCACCAACTTAAAACCTACGGGATGGCAGACAAAGTATATGAAAACGCGCTGGGGTACGTGTAATACGGTAACTAAAAAAATATGGCTTAACGTACAGCTTGCAAAAAAACACCTGAATGCTTAAACTATGTCATTTTGCATGAACTCATTCATTTAGTTGAAAAACATCATAATGATAATTTCAAGTCGCTTATGGACACATATATGCCGATGTGGAGAGAAATAAAAAAGTCATTAAATGATCAGATACTTGATTATATGGAAGCGTGAAGAGAGAGAGTAAGGTTTCTAAATAAGGTTCGAATAGAAACTATACTTCAAGTTCCGGAAGGAGTTATAGTTCTGGGGTAGGCAGCAGCTATTCAAGC
>CAUVKE010000105.1:0-5283 GCA_963552415.1 uncultured Treponema sp. | reverse complement strand
CATGTCTGTTTTCGAGAATCCGCTTTTGCTTTGAACCGAGCAGCACATCGACGATATACAAAAGCCCGAACCGCGATTGCGTGCGGTATATGCAGCTCATAAACTTTTGAGCCGGGATGGTAACATCTGTCAGCGGAGACGGCGGTGCGGAACACACATCGCAGCATGGAAAAGGACATATTTGTCCGTAAGCGCTTTCGGATTCACTGTCGATGTCTTCCGGTTTTGCGTCAAGGTTTTCGGGTTTCTCGTTAGCTGCCGCAGGGGTAAACCGCTCTCCGAAATACGACAAGAGAAAATGACGGCGGCAGGTCTTCGTAGAGGCAAAGTTGAGCATTGCCTGCAAAAGCCGTTCGGAATTAGCGCTGTCTGCTGCCTCTTCAAAGAATGAGCGTATTTTGCGGGCGTCGCCTGCGCTGTATAAAAGCAGGGCGTGAGAAGCAAGTCCGTCGCGTCCTGCTCGTCCAATCTCCTGATAATACTCTTCGAGCGACTTGGGTAAATCATAATGGATAACAAAGCGGACGTTCGGTTTATCAATTCCCATACCGAATGCAACCGTCGCAACTATAATCCGCACCTTGTCACGGATAAATTGCTGTTGATGATTTCTCCGCACTTCGTCGGAAAGCCCTGCGTGATAATTGAGCGCCGAGTAGCTTAAATCCGTGAGCTGTTCGGTGAGCTTATCAACTTGCTTGCGGGAAAAACAATAAATGATTCCGCTTTCACCGCTGTGTTGTTCCAGACAGGCGATGACCTCGCGCAGCGCATTCCGCTTAGGACGTACCTCAAGAAAAATATTTGCGCGGTTAAAACCGGCGACAAAAACATCCGGCGTTTTCATACGGAGATTTGCCGTAATATCTTCTTGCACCTGTGCGGTTGCAGTTGCCGTAAGCGCAAGAAAAACCGCATCCCTAAACTGCGCACGGATATTCGAAATTTCCAAGTAGTCGGGTCGGAAATCGTGCCCCCACTCGCTAATGCAATGAGCTTCGTCAATGGTAATGCAGCTGACCGGCAGGCTTGCATCATGCAGTATAGACTGCGTGCGCTCCGCCGCAAGCGCTTCAGGCGAAAGGTATACCAGTTTGACACTTCCCGACTTAATACGCTGCACCGCATCGAGATAGTCCCCCCATTCAAGCGAGCTATTCAAGAAAACTGCGCTCACACCGTTTTCGACAAGGGAAGCAACTTGATCCTGCATGAGTGAAATCAGCGGAGAAACAACAAGCGTCATACCGCCGAACAAAAGCGCAGGGATTTGATAGCACAACGATTTTCCGCCGCCGGTCGGCATAACGGCAAGCGTATCGCGCCCCGACAGCACGGAGGCAATTACTTCTTGCTGCATCGGCCTGAACTCATTGTAACCGAATGTCGTTTTAAGCACAGCGTGCGCTCGCTTTAGCAGTTCATCGTATTTTTCCATAAAGCGATTATATCTATTCCGTGCGGCTTGCAAAAGAAATTGACTTGACGTACGCTATATATCCCTGTATCCTCATTGTAAATACAAGCTAACGGATATCCCTTATCGCTTTCAGAGATAAGAGACTCCAGCTTTTATACGGAGGATACCTATGGAAATGAAACGCCATTTAGATTCGATAGATGCCGCAAAAATGAAAATAGTGCTTCAGCTGAAGAATGACTATAATGCAGGAAAAATCGGTTTAGCGGATGCCAAACGGATATTAAAAGAAAAAGTCGGTTCCTTAAAACCGTACGAGATCGCCCTCGCAGAGCAGGAGCTCAAGGAATTTGACGAAGATGAATGTCAAAAAGAAGACATTCAAAAAATGCTTGAGCTTTTTGAGGACATTATGGATACGAGCCGTCCCAACCTACCCGACGATCATCCTATTATGTGCTATTACCGCGAAAACGATGCACTGAAAAAAATCCTTTTGGAAATTGAAGATCTTGTTCAATATCCGCTTATCAAAAATCAATGGCTTGAATTATATGAGCGGCTGGATCAGTTCAGAATACACCTGTCCCGTAAGCAAAATCAGCTCTATTCCATTTTGGAAAAGAAAGGATTTGACCGGCCTACCACAACGATGTGGACGTTGGATAATTTTATCCGCGATGAGATACGCGATGCGCGGAAACTGCTTGACGATAATTCCGATGACCAATTCATCGCGGTACAGGCTTCGATTATAGCCGATGTCCGCGACTTACTGCAAAAAGAAGAAGCAATTTTATATCCCACTTCGCTTACGATGATCAGCGATAAAGAATTTGAGGAGATGAAATCCGGCGATCGGGAAATCGGTTTTGCATGGATAAGCGGCAGCGGAACAAATGGAGCAAATGCTAAAAGCGGTTCCGGGCAAACGGTACAAGATATGCAAACGCAGGACGGTGCGGGAACGGCGTCTTCGCTAACGGAAGATTTGGTTGCCGTATTGCGCAAACACGGTTTGAATGCCGGCGGCAGTTCCGTTTTTGATGTGGCAACCGGTAAGCTGACGCTTGAACAAATCAACTTGATCTACCGGCACCTACCCGTCGATCTTTCGTACGTAGACGAAAACGAAACCGTTTGCTTTTATTCCGATACGGAGCACCGTGTATTTCCGCGCAGCAAAAACGTTATCGGGCGGAATGTTAAAAACTGCCATCCGCGGGCGAGCGTGCATATCGTAGAAGAGATTATCCAAAAGTTCCGATCGGGTGAACAGGACTCCGCAGAATTCTGGATCAATAAGCCCGGTATTTTTATCTATATTCTGTATACGGCAGTCCGCGACGAGCAAGGCAAATTCCGCGGCATCCTCGAAATGATGCAGGACTGTACGCATATCCGCAGTCTAACCGATTCGCAGACGCTTCTCACGTGGAAAAAAGGAGGCGAGGTAAACGGCCAAACCGTTATCCAAGAACAGCCCGCCGAATCCGGTAACGGAAGTACAGCCGATACGGCAGATATGCAGGGCGCCGAAAATCCGCACGGGAAGCACGGTGGTAAAAAACTCACCGCGGCGGATATTACTGCCGAAACGTTTTTAAAAGACATTTTTGCAGATTATCCCGCATTAAAGGATCAAATGGAAGAAATCAGTCCCAAGTTTAAAATGCTGAAAACACCGCTTGCACGGATTATGCTGCCTAAGGCGACGATTAAAATTGCAAGCGAACGCACCGGTGTTGAACTGAATACTTTAATTGCGGAAATAAAAAAACGGCTTGGAAAATAGAGCATACAAAAACGTCTCTTGAGTAATTATGCTGCATAATTACTCAAGAGAAAAGTTTTAATTATCGGACACTACTAAAAAGCTAATCGAATTTTTAGAGGTGCCCTATAGCCTCTCTCCTATATTTTAAACTTAGATACTTCCTGCGCCAAATTTTCGATACTTCGTTTGTTCTTATTGGTGATTTCTTTTACGCCTTGGATTGCATTATTGATTTGCACTGCCGCTGCCGCCATTTCTTTCATACTCGCAGCGATTGTGTTGGTCAGTCCATCGAGTTTTTTCATTTCGTGCGCAACCCCTTCTCCGCCTTTGAGCATATCGCCTGATCCGGCTTCTACTTCAACGGTTACCTCGCTGATATTTTTAATTGCCTCCAATACTTCGCGGCTTCCGTTTTCCTGTTCCCTCATCGACTCGGTTAAACGAGTACTCATATTTTTTACCTGATCGGAAAGCGTAAAAATAGTAGCAAATTTTTCACCGGCAACTTTTGAAGAAGTAGAAAGCCCTTCAATTTCTACAGTCAATGTTTTAAGCGTTGCGGTAATTGTTTTACCCTGCGCGGCGGAATCTTCTGCAAGTTTGCGAATTTCGTCCGCAACAACCGCGAACCCCTTTCCAGCCTCACCGGCATGTGCTGCTTCAATAGCGGCATTCATTGCAAGTAAGTTCGTTTGAGATGCGATGTGTTGAATAACACTTGAAGCTTCCATCAAGCTGCCCGACTCTTCGGCAATTTTTTGAGTAACACTACCGGTATTCACGATAATATCTCGTCCGTCGGCAGTCGCTTCCGCAAGTGTTTTAATAACCCCGTCAGTCTTTTCAAGCGTATCGGTAATCGATGCGATATTGGCAACCATCTCTTCTATCGCAGAAGAAGAAATAGATACACTTGCCGACTGGCTTTCTATGCGGGTATTTAATTGACGTATCGTTTTGATAATTTCTTCAACCGTTGCAGCTGTTTCTCCGACGCTTGCAGTCTGTGTCAATGCTTGCTGTTTTACGCCGTCGATATTTTCATTTATCTTATGAACAGCTTGCGCGGTCTCGGTCATATTCTGAGCAAGCTCATCGCCGATCGATCGCATTATATCGGTATTACCGTCAATAGATTGTATGGATGACCGAATCTTTTTAATCGTTTCATTAAAATATTCGGATAGCCGCGTTACCTCATCATTACCGATGAGAGGAAGCTGCACTGTAAGATCGCCTTCTCCTTGTGAAATATCTTTCAGCGCATTAACGGCTGTCTGAACGGGAGCGACCATCTTTGCCGCAATAAAAAATATAATTGTCAGTGTTACAGCCAATATGATAATACTGAGGATAATGACCATTTTACGAAAATCCGTAATTGCGCCGAGGAACTCTTCCGCCGGGGCGGTAATAATAATTGTCCACTGCGTACGCGGCATTTTCGTATAGGCTGCAATATGCTTTTTACCGGCATAGGTATAATAACCGATACCGGCGGAAGAGGCAGCAAGAGCTTGCCGCTGAAAATCTGCGATGGATGCTAACGAGCTGTCCGTCTTTGCCAACTCCATCGCATTTTTTTGCGCTTCACCGATTGACATATCCTTATGCGCAATAGTTGTTCCATCTTTTCCTAAAATATGACAATTTCCCGTTTTACCGATTTTAATTTCGGATATAGTGCCGCAAATAACGGTTCCCCCCAGTCCGGCGCCCAAAACAGCAATAACTTTATCATCGTTATCTAACAGAGGAACGGCTAAAATGACTTCCAGTTTTTTAGTTGCCGTTGAAATGTGCGGCTCGGTGATAAAAGGCTTCCCGCTCGCCGCACTCTTATACCAGTCCGTATCCCCGACAAAAGTAACCGTACCGTCGGCATAATAGCTATTTCCCTTGGTATCGCATATGTTAAAAAAATTGAGAGTGTCAGCATAGCCGATATCGTCACGTACAATTCGCGTTTTTTCCGTAAAAGATACCGAAGGATCCTTTATTGCCGTATTGTGTACAAATCCGCTTAAGAAACTGAAGTCCACTTGAAGATCACTATTGATGAACGAAGCAATATCGTTTACTT
>CAUVKE010000104.1:0-5302 GCA_963552415.1 uncultured Treponema sp. | reverse complement strand
GATTCTTCCCACAGGGTCGGCAACTATCTGGCAGAAGAAAAGATTTCCTTCACCGATATAAATACCGTCATTAACAACGGCAAAAGCACGGCGCCCGTTCTCTCCCAAGAATTACAAACGGCTATTGTTTATCATCAAAATCCTTTACAGGGACTTGCGAATCTCTTTGTAAAACACAATGCGCCGTATACCCCGCCTTTTTTTCCGCTCGGTACGGCGAGTAAGATATACACCGGCATTTTAATTGATGCACGAGGACAGCTTCCCGTACACGGCGAGTATTCCAGCGAACAGCTCAATCCGTGTTTGTTTCCGAAAATCTGGAATAAAAACATGAGCCTGATTTACGAAAAGAACATCGTAACCCCCGCACAGGCAAAAAAACACGGCATTGTTTTGTATACCGGTACTTTGGATGAAAGCGCATATCGGGACAGAATCGGTACGGAACCTTTGCGGATTATTGCACGCGGCGTTTTCGGCGATAACCGAACGGATCCCATTATCAGCAACGAAGATGCGGAGCGGATTCTTGCAAAAAAGGAAAATATCGAATTACTACACCAAGGCAAGATCGTTATTGTGTGCGATAAAGGCACTTTGCAGGTTTCTCCGGCGTATCCGCTCGTAGACGAACAGTTCTATTTTATGTACCGCGATATAGAAAAACTATTTTTAGACCGTGAACCCGAAAACATCGTCATCAAAGCGCCCCAAAATATTATCAAAATTACCATGTACGATATCCGGTTCGTAGCAGATTCGCCTGAAATTATCCCTGACGAAACAGGCCGTATTGACGTAATTGCAGAAGCGCTAAAAAAAGTCGGCCCGAATACGCACTTCTTAATCGAAGGACATACGGCAGACCTTAAACGCCCTGAGGGTGAGCGCATTCTTTCCTTGCAGCGGGCAGACAAAATTGCTGAAGAACTTGCAAAACGAGGTATCGAAGCAAGTAGAATGCAAACTGCCGGATACGGAGCGACCCGCCCCATTGCTCCGAATGACACTTCCGAAAACAGGGCAAAAAACCGCCGCGTAGAAATTACCATCTTGCGCGACTAGCACAATTTATAGGAGCTTTATTATATGAAGATAAAAAATATCGCATCTCTAGGGTGTATGATTATGGTATTCAGTCTTTTTTCGTGTATGACTGTCCCAAAGGAATCCGAAATACCGGAAGAAGCAACAGCAGCGGATTTAACGCAAAAAGCGCAGGAAGCGTTCGATTCAGGGAATTACCGCGCGGCGCGTGTCTATTATGAAACTATCCTGAAACGTTTTGCCGGCGATGAAAGCGCTTACATTGCCGCTCAATATGAAATTGCACATATCCATATCAAAAAACACCAATGGAAGGATGCATATACCATACTCGAAAAAATCATCGCTCAATATGAAGGCCCGATGGCGATGCATTTACCGCCCGATTATTATAAGCTTGCAAAAATTGACCATACCCGCGCTGCAGAAAAACTCGGCATTAAACCAAAGCAGTAGACTCCGCAGAGTATCATTGAAACAAGTCGGCAAGTTCTTCATTGCTCATCTTGCCGATCCACGATTCGCCGCCGCTCAAGGTCATCTGCGAAATATGCCGCTTCTTTTGAATCATCTCATCGATTTTTTCTTCAAAGGTACCGGCGCAGATAAAACGGGACACAAACACGGTGTTGTGCTGCCCGATTCGGAATGCGCGGTCGGTCGCCTGATCTTCTATCGCAGGGTTGTACCAGAGGTCAAAGTGGATAACGCGGGTCGCAGCGGTGAGGTTCAAGCCGGTGCCGCCTGCCTTGAGCGAGATAAGAAAGATGCGCTGCGCCGGATCCGTTTGGAACGATTCCACTGCGGCTTTCCGTGCGGTAAGCGGCATCTGTCCGTGCAGCAAGAGCGGCTCATCGCCGAATTGCTCATGTATCAGCTTCCGCAGTAAAAAGAGCGTTTGCGTGTATTGGCTGAAAATCAAGGTCTTTTCCCCCGCGTCCAGTATTTCGCCGAGCAGCTGCATCAGCGCGGCGGTTTTTCCGGAAAGCGCTCTATCGGTCTGAAAGCTTTCGTCGTAGACATGGGGATGGTTGCACACCTGCTTTAAGGCGGTCAGCAGTTTAAGCACCAGCGCGTTCCGCTTAATCCCATCTTCCGTCTTCAACACGTTTTTCAGCTGCGTTTCAACAAGACTTTCGTACAGCGCGATTTGTTCCGGCGTCAGGCGGCAGTATTGCGGTGTAATCACTTTTTCCGGTAAGTCGGAAATAACGGCGGGGTCGGTTTTAAGGCGACGGAGTAAAAACGGCGCAGTAATCTTTTGGAATGATTCCGCAGTGTCCGCATCGCCGTGCAGTTCGATGGGTATGCGCCATTTTTTCCGGAAGGTTTCCGCAGAGCCGAGATAGCCCGGGATGATAAAATCGAACAAGGCGCGCATATCCTCAAGGCTGTTTTCAACCGGCGTACCGGTCATCGCGATGCGGGACTGTGCCTGCAAAAGCCTGAGCGCTTGAGCGTTTTTGGTCTGCGTATTTTTAACCGCCTGCGCTTCATCGATAATGAGGCAGTCAAAGATCTTTTTAGAAAGTTTTTTTACATCCCGCTGGAGGGTCTGATACGTCGTAATATGAATGTCAGACTTTGCGGAAAACCGCCGCCCCTGCCCGTGCAAGATTGTACAACGCAGCGACGGGGCAAAGGTGTGCAGCTCATGTTCCCAGTTCGGCAAAAGACTCGCCGGAGCCGCGATAAGGATGCCGCTATGATCAAAACCTTGTTCTTTCAATTTGAGAATGAGGGCGATAACTTGCAGCGTTTTCCCGAGTCCCATATCATCACCCAACAGACAGCCGAAACCGCTTTTAATGGTAGAATAGAGCCACTGAAAACCTTTTTCCTGATACGGCCGGAGCGTCGCCTGCAATGTGCGGGGTACCGCGGCGTTTGTTTCCCGAAAGAGCGAATAGGAAAACGACGCGCCGTCCGCCATTACGGTATCTCCGGTCAGCGTCCCTTGAATAACCTCGTTGATGTCGGGTCTTTCGTGCTGCATGGTTTCGAGAAGGCGCGCCGTGTGTTCGGGATCGACGAGAATGTAGCGGTCGTTGAATTTCACCAAACCGCTGCTCTGCTTCATCAATGCGCGGAATTCCTTGGCGCTGATGACGGTATCGCCAAGCATAATGCCGCGATCATAGTCCATCAGGTTGTCAAGGCTGAGGTACGACCGTACGGCGCCGGCTCCCTTTTGCCGTTTCAGCTGGAACACCGCCCGCGGTTTCAGCGCCCGCTGCAGCGTCTTAGGCAGCACGACTTCTATCCCAAAGCGGGAGAGGAGCGGCGCTGCCGTCCGTAAAAACACCGCCGTCTCTTCCTGCGTAAGCGGAACCGATTTTTGTCCGATCATCTCCGTTAATTTCGGCAGATATGCGGAAAGCGCAATCGCGAACTCCACCGTTTTGCTTTCCAGCTGTACGGAGTCGGCGATACGGGAAAACGGTACGAACAGGTTCTTCGTTTCTTCGCTGTGGCACACCTCGGCGGAAATCTGAAAGTCGGATTTTTTCGCTTCCTCCAAGATGAGCCGAAAACGGAGGCTGTTGCTGTCGTAGTAGAGCGCGGCAAGCCAGCGGCTAATCGATGCAGGAAGACGGCGCATCCCCGGCGCCTTCGTGTTGATAATCGCACCTTGGAAAAAGAGCGCGGCAATTTCCAGTTCTGCTTGGCGGATACCGGCGGGCATAAAACCGGTAGTATGCACATATTCGGTGAGGAACGCCGTCAGCAGCAGTTCGGCGCAGTACCGCCTGCCCCAGCTCTTAACTTGCGGAAAAAATGCTTCGGTAATAAAGAGAGCGCAGCGGTCGATTGCTGCGGAAACAGCCTGCGCCGAAGTCAGCGGCTTCCAAAATATTGCCAGTCTCCGCGTTACCGGATCGAGAAACACCGCCGGCAGCAGTGCGGATTCGGCGATGAGCCGCTCTCCGAGTGTCAGTACCGTATATGCCGCCTTCATGCCGTCAGGAGAATCCGCAGCAGGCGTAACGCCACGCAGCAGGTGAAGCGCTTGCACGAGCGTCAGCGCCGCCGCCGTACCGTTCGGAAGCCGCACACGGAGCTGCAACGCGGCTTCTTTCTGCAAGGGGAAAGCCGGAACACCTGCCGTTTTTTGCTTCGGCAGTTTTGCCGTATCGAGCCGAACCGGCGTGTACAAAAGGCGGCTTGAACCGCACAGCGCTGCCGCCGCGGCACTTCCCATACCGGATTTCATCAAAGCGGCAATCCGCTGCTCAAGTGTCAACTCAAATGCTTTATTCTGCCGGACAATCAGTTTATGGTATAGTTCTTTAAAGGCTGCCACCAAGTCATCATCGTAGAATGGCGTAAGCGGCGGAAGCAGCGCGGAAATCAGCGGCAAAAACGATTCTTCAAGCGGAAAGCGGGGAAGCTCCGCCGGTACGTCCAGCGCAGACTCATCCGCACAACGCAAGGATAACGGCACCGGATGTTCGTATTCAGGGTCTGACGGCACCGGAAGAGACGATGCTTTAGCCGCCGTACCCGCCGCGCCGGATTGCCTCGTTTTTCTTTGCGCCCCGGCGGTTGTGGCATTATCGGTTGCCAGTGTTTCAAGCGCCGCAGTATTATCCACCGGTGATACGCCCTGCTCCGGTATGGCGGTTAGAGCCGGTTCGGCGGACATATCCCCTGCGGCGGGCAATATTTTTTCCCGCAGTTCGGCAAGGTCAATTCCCGCAAGCTGAAAAAGGAGCCGCGGATCGTGGTCGATTTCTTTTGCCAGAATATACAGCACCGCGGCGATGTGTTTACACAGAGAGGCGGAGTCGGGACAGGAGCAATCGCTTTCGATAAGGCTCCAGCGGCGGGGAATAAACCGTATATCTTTTGCCTCAAAGAGCGTTACAAGACGCTCCGTCATCGTACCGCTTCCCAATGCGATGAAGTCGGCGGGATGCTGTGTTAAGATTTTTTCCAATTTTTTTCGATTCGGTTCGGAAATAGGGGGAAAGGTGAGCGAAATATAGTACCACGGGTCATAACGCCCCGCGACACGGGCAGCAACTTTATTGCCGGTAATAACGAGAGAATCTACCTTGCCGGTATTCGCGTAACTTTTCCCCCGCGATACCCGCCCGTTGCCGTCATAACTTTCCAACATCCTTAAAAACCATGCACCCCACGGCGTTGTTCCGTACTTACTGCGTGACATAAGCTGATTTTATAGGATTTTGAGCGAAGATACCAGCTGAGAAAGTAATTTATAATAGAGATGCCCTTAATTATACAC
>CAUVKE010000103.1:0-5397 GCA_963552415.1 uncultured Treponema sp. | reverse complement strand
GGCAGTTCTTAGACCGTATGGATAAGCCCGATGTCGATTATATCGAAGGCTTGTCTCCGGCTATTTCTATAGAACAAAAGACCACGCACCGTAATCCGCGCTCGACGGTCGGCACGGTAACGGAAATTTACGACTACTACCGTCTCCTGTATGCCCGAACGGGGCATCCGCATTGTCCGCAGTGCGGGAAAGAGATTCAGGAACAAACGGTCGATCAAATTATCGATGCGATTATGAGCTGGGAAGACCGTACTCGTGTTCAAATCCTCGCGCCGATTATCAAGGGCAAGAAGGGCGAACACCAAAAGATTATTGAAGACGCCCAAAAGTCGGGTTTTCTTCGTGCGCGCATCGACGGACTGACGGTTAATTTGGAAGACGGCGTTAAGCTCGATAAACAAAAAAAACACACCATAGAGATTGTTGTTGACCGTATTCAGCTGTCCGCCGATGTCCGCAAACGGCTTTCGGAGTCGGTGGAAACTGCGTTGGAAAGTTCCGGCGGGACGCTGATAGCGTTGCGGCAAAAGACAGCGGATGACCCAGTAACGGAAGTATTCTTTTCGCAAAAAAATGCTTGTCCCGACTGCGGTATTTCGATGCCGGATTTGCAGCCGCGCCTTTTTTCGTTTAACAACCCTTACGGCGCTTGCCCCGAATGTACCGGATTGGGGCTTAAACAGCATTTCGACTTTAAGCTGATAGTGCCGGACACCTCGCTTTCCTTTAACGAGGGAGCCTTCTTGCCCTATAATCCCGATTCCGCATGGAACCGCGCCCGTTTTGAAGCGCTTGCCCGCCGCTTCGGTTTTTCACTCGACACGCCGGTAAAGGATTTATCAAAAAAAGATTTAAAGATTATCATGGAAGGCTCCGGCCTTGAACCGATTGAATTTGTGTACGAACGGCAGGACGGCTCCGGAAAATCTAAATACCGCAGGCCGTGGCTCGGCGTCTATGCGGATATGCAGCGCCGGTATAATGAAGCTTATTCCGCAGCGCAGCGGGAATCTTATGAAAAATACATGGCGGTTACGACCTGCGAACACTGCGGCGGTAAGCGCTTAAAGCCTGAAGCCTTGGCCGTTACCGTCGGCGGTAAAAATATTTATGAGTTAAGCAGTCTTTCCGTCGGCGATTCAACTACGTTTTTTGAAAAACTCAAGCTGACCGCTACGGAAAAGACCATCGCACACCAAATCCTAAAAGAGATAATCTCCCGTCTCCAATTTATGAAAAATGTGGGACTCGACTATATTACCCTTGAACGGAAGGCGGCGACGCTGTCCGGTGGAGAATCGCAGCGGATACGGCTTGCAACTCAAATCGGCTCCAGCTTAATCGGCGTGCTGTACATCCTCGACGAACCGTCCATCGGGCTTCACCAGCGGGATAATCAACGCCTGATAGACACCCTGCTGTACCTGCGCAACCTCGGCAATACGCTCATCGTGGTAGAACACGACGAGCAAACCCTCCGCGTCGCCGACTACATCGTAGACCTAGGCCCGGGCGCAGGGGTGCACGGCGGCGCTGTCGTAGCGGCGGGTACACCCGACGAGGTGATGCAGGTAAAGGAAAGCCTTACCGGTCAGTACCTTGCGGGAACCCTCTGCATGGAACTCCCCGCAGAACGGCGGAAAGGAAACGGCGCCTTTTTAACTTTACAGGGAGTAACCGAGCATAATTTAAAGAATGTTTCGGTTTCCATCCCGCTCGGAGCCTTTACCTGCATCACCGGCGTTTCCGGTTCGGGGAAGTCTACGCTCCTTTCAGATGTACTGTACCCTGCCGTGTCCAACGCGCTGATGCGCAGCGGTCTGCCGGAGGGCGCATACAAAAAGATAAAAGGGCTTGAGCATATCGATAAGGTTATCAATATCGACCAAAGCCCGATCGGCAGAACGCCCCGCTCGAATCCTGCAACGTATGT
The DNA here is from genome assembly GCA_963552415.1 of uncultured Treponema sp. Taxonomy (GTDB): domain Bacteria; phylum Spirochaetota; class Spirochaetia; order Treponematales; family Treponemataceae; genus Treponema. The sequence goes on along the minus strand of CAUVKE010000103.1, from coordinate 3,464 downwards.
AGAGGTGTTTACCGCGATTCGCGACCTGTTTGCAAACTTGCCGGAAGCCAAAGCGCGGGGCTATAAGCCGGGACGTTTTTCGTTTAATGTGCGGGGCGGCCGCTGCGAGCACTGCCAGGGCGACGGCGCGATTGCAATCGAAATGAACTTTTTACCCGACGTGTATATCACCTGTGATGTGTGCCGCGGCAAGCGGTTTAACAAAGAAACGCTCGATGTCCGGTACAAGGGGAAGAACATCTCCGACGTGCTCGAGATGACCATCGAAGAAGCCGCCGAGTTCTTTGCTCCCGTGCCGCAGATCGCCCGCAAAATGCAAACCCTCCTTTCGGTAGGGCTCGGCTATATCCGCCTCGGGCAGTCGGCGCTTACCTTGTCGGGCGGCGAAGCGCAGCGGGTTAAACTGGCGCACGAGCTTTCTAAGCGGTCGACGGGTAAGACGCTCTATATTTTGGACGAGCCGACAACGGGACTGCATTTTGCGGATGTTAAACAGCTGATGGAGGTTATTCAGCGGCTGGTGGATCAGGGGAATACCGCCCTTATGATCGAGCACAACCTCGATGTCATCCTGCAAGCCGATCACATTATCGACCTCGGCCCTGAAGGTGGTTCCCGCGGCGGCACCGTTATTGCGGAAGGCACGCCGGAAGAAGTTGCCGAAGTGAAAAATTCCTACACGGGATTTTACATTAAAGAGATGCTTGACCGGTATCGGCACAAACGCTCATAGGTTTTATAGACAGCCGTATAATGAAAAAGTCGCTTGTTTCCGTTTTTTGTCTTTTTTTATTCATTCTTTCTTCTCCCTCTGCGCAGACCGCGAAAGAACCGAAGGTTATTATCATCAATTCCGTGCGCGTGATGGAGGTGTTCAAAAAAGAGAATAAGGCGCAGTATCGCACTAAACCGGATAAAAACGGGGAGAAAAAGGGTACGAATAACAGCGAAGACAAAACGGAACAAGGAAAAAAGAATGAAACAGGGGAGGAGAATCCTGCTGCAATAAAGACTGATGCTGCAGCGATAGGTACTGATACGGCGGCAGGCGCTGTTCAGCAAAACAAGGAGGAGTCACAGAATAATATGCAGCAGGGAAATGCCGGTGAACATCCCGCTGCGGAAAGTATGGAACCTCCGGCAGAACAAACCGGCGGCACGGAAAATACATCCGGTACACAGACTCAAGTAACAACCAAAGAGGCTCAAAAAGCTGTTGAAGAAAAAAAAGACAATATTATTGTGTTTACCGGCGGCGTTTCGCTTTCAGTAAAAGACGGATCTACCGTTTCTACAATTGAGTCGGATAAATTAGTGTACAATCGATCCGAGAATACCATTGAGGCGGAAGGAAATGTCCGGTATAGCAGAAAGAGCGGCAGTTCCGATGGGGCGGAAGAATTCATCGGTGAATTGTTGTTATTCAATATCGATGAGATGGAAGGGATATTCCTCGATGGTACGATTAAACAGGCTCCGCGGAAAAAAGGCAGCAGTCCGTTTACGATTCAGTCAGCGACGATCGGACGCGATGCAAGCAGTACAACCGGATTTAAGAACGGTGTACTTAGCACTAATACCGATCCTGATGATGATCCGTTATGGTCTATCCGTGCGACCCGGATTTGGATGTTGCCGGGTGATGAGCTTGCATTCTTTAACGGTTATTTCTCTGTTGGAATTGTGCCGATATTTTACCTACCGTTTTTTTATTATCCCGCCGATGAGATGATTTTTCATCCCGTATTCGGTTTCCGTAACAGGGAAGGGTACTTTGTACAAACGACAACGTATTTATTCGGCCGTAAACCCCTCAATACCGATTCAAAGAAATCCGGATCATTCTCCAATTTTCTGAAAAGCGACCGGCTGAAAAAGCAGGAGCGGATTGGTTTATTTTTAAAAAATTTGGATGAAGAAGAAACCAATAACAACCCCGCATATATCAAACTGATTGCAGACTCTTATGCACAACTCGGCGGTTTAGTCGGGATAGACGGCAAAACGATTCCTAAAAATACACCGATTAAGCAGCTCGATTTTTCGCTTTTGTTTGGAATGTCCCGAACGCTTTTTCCTCCTAAAAAAACAACGGGTACCGATGTATCCTATAGTATATATGACGAAAAAGGGAAGCGTCATTATAATAAGAGTTCCCTTTATGGAATATCCGTTCCATTTCGGTATAGGGCTCATATCAATTTTGCAATTTCACAAGCTCCGTTTGATTTTTCACTGAATATGCCTTTTATTTCCGATCCGTATTTTAAAAAAGATTTTTTTGACCGATCGGAAGATATGAATTGGTTTAGTTACCTATTAAACAAGGAAAAATTAGCAAAAGGATCTAACATAGGAACGGAAAGCTCTTATTCATGGAAACTTAACGGTTCAATTCGTCCTTCGTTTAAAAAAATTAATCCGTGGATATCGACCCTCAATATCGATAATGCTTCATTAACGGTTGATTTTGATAGAAAAACCAACAGTAAGATACAAGGTATTGGGCGGCAATATGCTCCCGAACGCGAATTCTTTTATCCTAAACTGTTTAAACCTGGAGGAAAACTCTCTATTGCGGGGACATTCCTTTCCAATACGATGTTTACGGAAAAAAAAGCGAAAAAAATACCGGATGTAGAAGGTATCCCCAATCCTTTTGCAAAAGACGATAAGCAAAAACAAGACGGTGCACAGGAAACTGAAAAGACGGCGCAATCAAAAGAAACTGCTTCGGTGGTCTCAGCGGACAATACGGAGAAAAACGATATACAAGATGAAAAGCCGGTATTTCTCGATTCTTTTATACCGACATTTAAACCTCTGTATGGTAAAGAATTTGATCATAGTATTACCTATTCACTCGGCTATTTGGGAGATTTTTCAGCATTACAAGAAACAACTTTTACAACGGCTCGATGGAAAAGTCCTGAGGACATAAAATGGAAAGATTATGAATCTCGTTATTATCAGTTAAAAGGAAATGCAGGACTAAAGGGCATGGTTTCTTATGCTCAAAATCTTATTTCTCTTTCGAGCAATCTCATCGTTTCAGGTAATTATCAACGGCATCCGTGGTTACGGGATCAAACTAAAAAGCCGATTTTGGAGTTAAATAACTTTAAGGCGAATGTGTATGCGCTTAAAAATGAAAACTCGGTAACCGTAAGTCCTTTTGTATTTACCGATTTATTTAAACCGATATCATTTACGTGGAGTATCACCGAAATTTTAGTAAAAAATACATTTGCCGGTACATATACCGTTCCGAAGTGGAAAACGGAAAAAGTTAAATGGCATAAAGATTTTATAACCGCGCATACAGCTTCTACAGTGTTCGGTGTTGTGCTTGCAGAAAAATATACACAAAAACTCACCTTTTCTATTAATCTGCCGCCGTTGCTGCAAGCGTACAGCTCTACGTTAAATCTTTCATTCCCTTATGGAACTTTTACCGCTTCGGC
>CAUVKE010000102.1:0-5406 GCA_963552415.1 uncultured Treponema sp. | reverse complement strand
TGGGAGCGGATAGGTTTGTTTGTCACAATACGCTCTTTACCGTGCAGGATATCAGTGCACAGTCAATACCGGAAGATTTTCGGAATAAAAGGATTCATCGCCTTTGGAAGATTCGGTAACATTCCATATCGATTTTGATAATTTATTGCGGCTTCAAAGAGGTTGTGATTGAATACGATATATCCGTATCTGTTAGCCGAGAATTTTCAACAGGTACCGCAGCTCGATCCCTGCCCGTTTTAAAAAGCCGAGATTAAGCGAATAACCGCGTGCCGCATCGGGAAAATGGCTATACAGATAGTCGCGCTCTGCGAAGAGTTGTTCCATCGTGTGTTCCGATAACGGGCGACTGCCCTGCAAATGATCATTCAGCATCGTAAGGGCTTCGGCTTCTCCGGCAAGATAGGAGCGGAGTGCTTCATATTGCTCGGTTGCAGCGTTTGTTTCAAAAGCGGAATCAAGAAAACTTCCGTCCATATTTGTATTCGATTCGCAGGCGCCGACAACCGGCATACCCGCATCCGGTTCGCCGACATCGATAAGTATCCGTTTTATTTGTTCCGTATTTATCGTGTCATCCCGCCTGTCGTTCAGTAAGCAACCTTCCGTCCCGATGTCGATCACCCGCTCATTTCCGACGAAGGTATGGCGGTACAGTTCTGCATAGCCGGAAAGCGCTGGCGTTGTCCAGTAGGAAAGTCCACGCTTTCCGGAAATGCGCTGCATACCGGTAGAAATACTGAGCTTATACGGCGATTCGGTGCGGCATATTTCCGCAAAGAGTTTTTTGACGGGGCTGCTTCCGGCGGCATGGGTAAGACCATTTTGCCATGCAAAATCCAAACCGGTATGCAGTACTGGTAGGTGAGGGGAGGTGAGTGCTAAGGCAATCTGTATCGCCGTCAATCCTACCGAGCCCATCGGCGGCAGAATAAGCGGCCGGATCGTTTGATATAACCGCTTCAAATACCTCAGATGGGCATACTCGGTGCAAAAAAAGTATACGTTTTCGCCGCAGATTTGCAGCGCACGGGGAGAAGCCGTCAAATCGGCAAAGAGCGGTATGCCATATTTATGTAAACCGATAAACGCCGAATCAATCCAATACTGCGATTCCACCAGCACTATTGCGTCAGGCAGAATAGCGGGTAGAAGCGCTGCGGCTGCGGCATCCACTGCAAGCAAAAAAAAGGAACTTCTATTTTTGGTGATAAAATCCCTCGTAGTATCCAGCGAAGGCCCTGCCCCTACAACCAAAATAGGCTTGCGGATGCGCTCATCGCCGGTAAGCAAACGGAAATTAGGCTTATCCGATGGTGTCTTCCGCGCAGAGAATTTTTCCGGCGAACTCGTGCTCGATCTTGTTAGCGACATCGCAAGCGGTCTCGCAAGCGGTCTCGCAAGCGAGAGGAGATTACGGAATGTGTTATGCGCATAATTTCTGCCGAGGTGCATCAGCGTTACCCGATTTTTCCAGAACCGAGAAATTACCTCATCCGCATATAAACGTACCTCGTCATAAAAAGCTTTATTCAGCTGTACCCCGCCTGAACAGGAAAGCACAAGACATTTTTTAAAGGGAAACAGCGGTAAGGCTTCTATCTTTTTTAGCACCTCTGCAACCGAATCCGTACGGATGTAGGAAAACCGCTGCTGTGCAAACGGCGAAAAATCGTAATGCTCAAGTGAGAATCGCATTAATATTTGATCGCATTCCAACGCAAGAATATAAGAAGATGCCGGCAGCTTTTCCGCCAATTCTTTCAGTCCGTAACCCAATACCGGCGAAAGGCAGAGTACCAATGTAGAGTCGGGTATCTGCAATGATACAATCTGTGCCATAATGGCCGCTTGAGGATTGTATTTTGAATAGAGGTATTTATTTCGGTATAAAACGGAAAAGCCCCTGCCTGTTTGTATCAGCAGAGGCTTTTCATCTTTGTTGTTGTTAAGCAATCTTTTTAGTTGAATACCGTGTTAAAATTGTCGGTAAAATTTTTGCTGTTCAACACAAAATCGATAAAAGTCTGCTGCCCCCATGAAAGCTGCTGATAGGCAAGCATGGCAAGCGGATATTCGTAATACCAAACCGATGCAAATTGCCGGTATGAGGTCGCAATATTATTTTGTGTTTCCTCCGAACCTGCTTTCTCTTCCTCAAGCTGCACTACCAGTACGTTCGAGCCAAGCAAAATCGGTTCGGAAATTTCTCCTTCTTTGAGTGCAAATGCCTTTTTAAAGAACGTTTCATTCCGTACTCCTGATGCAAAGAAAGAGTCAGCCTGAGATGAAATTTGCGGTAAAATAGCAGCATTACCGTAGTTCAGCGTTATCGGATTGCTTGTCTGTACAACTAAATCGTTTACGGAAGCTTCATGCGCAAACCCGCCGATCTTTGCCGCTTCGATAAAGGTTTTTGCTTTTTGTTCAAGGTAATCTTCGATAATACCGCGTTCATTCGACTTCATATATGAAAGTACGCGGTCTTGAGTTTCGGGCAGCGTGAAATCGGCAGGTGTAACCGGAGCGGTGCATTTTACAATCGCGTATCCGGAGGATGTTTTAACAACGGAACTCACCTCATCGACACCGAGTTTGAGTACGGTATCAAGATCCTGTGATTCGGGGAATGTTCGGTTTATCGTTGTTCGGTACGGAGATAACAGCTTCCCGTTAGAATCGGTACCCACTTTGGTAGAATTTGTTATAACAGCGTCTTCAAACGTGATTTCTTCCTTTTGGAGTGCTTGAGCGGCTTTGTTCGCATCCTCCTGTGAGGTAAATGTCAACATCAGTAAGCTATGCTCTGCAAACAGATCCGCATGTTCTTCTCCATATGCACGGATTTTTTCCTGCGGAAATTGACCTTCCTCAAATACGACATACTTAAAGATACGCTCTTTTTCCGCCATCTTCTGCACGAAAGCGGTTTCTGCCGAGCTGGTTTTTAGGCCGAATATATTGTTGTATGTACCGAAGTTGTCTTCAATATATCGCTGTGCGGTAAGATAATCGATTACTTCCCGACGATGAGCAAGCCGCTGCTGTTCCGAGGTCTGGGTATATAATTTTTCTGAATAAGAACCTGTCGAATCGGTATAATACGAAATGAGTGCCTTGTTGATATTTTTATTCGGAAGATAAAAACCGGCATTCAATGCCTCTTCCTGCGCCGCGAGCTGAATCATTGAAGCGTTAAACGCCGTGCGCATAATTTGCCGTTCTATAAATTCCTGTTGGATTTTATTATCGCTTCTGAGGTATCCGCGTAGTTCGGCAGAGCGATGAAGCTGCCGGTATTCCCGTAAAAAAAGTCCGTCAGCCGTGTAATCAAGCCGTATGTTCTTCCATTTACCGAGCGTTGTTTTTGTATTACTGCCCCATTGTCCGCCTGCTGCCGGAACAAAGACAAATGCAATTACCGAGAAGACTAGAATAATAATACTTCCAATTGCCAACGTATTCTTTTTAAAGTCCGCCATAGTTTTGTTTCCTTAATACATCCAAATTTTAGTTTTCTTTATTTTGAGATAGACAGTTAGTAACTGTACCAGCTTGACTATGAAATGTCAATCAGCGGCAGATATGTTTGATTAAGGACATTCCTTGATTAATACTTGGGCGCCTCTAAAAACTCGGTTAGATTTTTAGAGGCGCCCGACGAGTATTTTTGATAAGTCTTTACATTGTTATGACTTATCAAAAAACATCGCAAAAAAATCTAAGGAAAACCTCTAAAAAACTGAAGTTTTTAGAGGTTCCCACTTGTTGTTTTCTTATCTCGCAATTTTTATCTACTCTGTCTGATGTGCTTATACTGTCAAGACTGGCATATTCATTATCCTAAAAAAGAAAAAACCCTGTAGGCAAAAGGAGGAAAAAATCCTACAGGGCAGTTGCAAAGGAGGTACATTGAATACTCTCTTGGGTAGTACGTATCGCAATATACATCACTTAAACAGACGAAAAAAGAAAGGTTACATATTTACAAAAAATTATGAAAATATTACGGTAGGGTATGCGATTACTTTTTTCCTCTTCTAATACTACGATGAATATGTTTAAGAATTTCTCGAAGGTACAATTTCAGCGCTTTCTATTTGTGGGGATCTTTTTTACACTCAGTACCTTCTCTTTATTGTATGCCGAAGTCTTTCGCTTTAAGTTCAAGAATGGCGATACTTACCGAATCAATTCTACGGTTACCGAAGACGTGTACTTGAACGGACAGTTTGCACATCAGGCCTATATTACTAACCGTGTTACCGTCGAAGTTTCGGATGTTCAACCGGCATCAAACGGCAAGCCTTCTTCAGCGCTCCATTCCTGCACTTTTATGACAAGCGAGCAAAACAGCAACCGGACGTTCTCTTGGGGACGCGAATATCCGAGCATATTCCGCAGAGATGCATTCGGCATTTACACCATCGATGAGCAGTATTTTATGCCGGTAGTGCGGGATGTTCCGGTTTTTCCTCAACATGATGTAAAAAAAGGCGAAAGCTGGCGGCATTCGGCAACTGAAGCGCATGACCTGCGGGATAACTTTAATATTCAAAAACCGTTTGTCGTCCCCGTCGATGTTACCTACACGTATCAAGGCCCTGTTCAACGGAATGGAAAAACCTATCAATTAATAGAAGTAAATTATGATCTTTATTATGATATTCCGGTAAAAAATCTGCAAAATAAACGAAACGGCAACATGACGTTACCGATGCTGTATCCTGTACGTACGATGGGCTATTCAAAACAACGCCTTTATTGGGATAATAATGCAGGAATACTTCCCTACTATGATGAAGTATTTACCATAATGATGGAATTAAACACCGGCGCCGTGATAGAATACCGCGGCAGTGCAAAGGCGGAAATAACCGCGCTGCAACGTATGGATAAAGAAGAAATAGCAGGAATGCTGGATAAACACATCCGCGATATGGGGATTCCGAATACGACCGTAGAAAAAACCGATGAAGGGATTACCATCAGTCTTGAAAATATTCAATTTGAAGCTGATTCTGCGCGCCTCCTTTCGGCCGAAAAAGAAAAGATAAAAAAAATTGGGAAACTGTTAAGTAACTATCCCGACTATGAACTGCTGATTTCGGGGCATACCGCGTTGGCAGGCAAAGCCGAAGACCGGCAAGTATTATCCGAGCAGCGGGCAGCAGCGGTTGCGAATTATCTGATAGAGCTTGGTGTAAGAGAGCAGCATCATATTTTTACGCGCGGTTTCGGTGCGGAAAAACCGATTGCACCTAATACAACGGAAGCAAATATGGCACGAAATAGGCGTGTTGAAATCACCGTGCTGGAAAAGTAAATGCTATAGAACACGCATCTAAGCTTAAGGAAACTGTCCAAAAACTGTTACGCAATCCGCTTTAGCGGATATGATAAATC
>CAUVKE010000101.1:0-5456 GCA_963552415.1 uncultured Treponema sp. | reverse complement strand
ATCTCGGCGCGCTTCTTGCTCTTTTCAAGCACTTGCTCATTATCTTCAAGCGGAATCTTAATGTTCAAAGCTTTTTCGATCAGCTCGATGTTGTTCATCTTAACATTGTTATTCCATTTCCGCTCTGCTGGCTTTACTTCTTCGCCTGCCATGACCGACTTCAACATAACCAAAGCGCGGATTGCATCTTCAGGCGCCAAACAGTTATTTTCAAGAATTTCGTTCTCGATACCCTGCTTAGACTTGTTGTTATCGACCATATGGGTCATATATTCGTTACCGACAACCAATGCACCCTGCACTGCGCAGAAGGACATACCGACTACCGGAATACCGCGCATACCGACCTGCTCATGGTGAGAGGCAAAGTCGATGTGGTTATTTCCAAAGCCTTCGGTGGTGATAATAACGCCATCGGGGTCAACCGCTTCGACCGTCATACCTAAGCGGCGGGATACATAGAACTTTTCGGCGTTGATCTGCGGGGAACCGACGAACAACACGCCGCAAAGGTCGATTTCTTTATCGGCCATAGCTGCAAGAACCAGCGGTTCCCTAAAGTAATGGCGGGAAGTTTCTTTTGAAGCCGGCCCGATACAGGTCAGCGCGTGAATACCGCCGTCAAGCACCTCCAACGGAGAAAGCATAACAGGTACGTTACCGAGGTCAACGTTCGGTTTTGCTCCCAACGTTCCAACCGGCTCAACCGGCAGAATGAGGTTGTCGTGCATAGCACCTTGTCCCATGATCTCTTTGCAGATAAGAACCTTCTTTTTACCCTTATGGCGGGTTTGGACAAATTCTTCGGTATTAACAACCAGCGACTCATCAACTTTCTTTAAAGCCTTGCGGATTTCTTCGGTGATGATATCGCTTGCACGGTGTGCGGCAAGAGGTCCGGGACGCTCCATATTGGTATGAGCCTTAATGGTAACCTGTGTCTTAATGAAGATTTCGCCCTTATCGGGAGAACCGGGACGGCCCCACATGATGTTGCGGTCCATCGGCCCTTCGGAAGAACCGAACTCACCGATCTGAACCCCGCCCTCGTCGGTACCGGTAACCATGAAGATTGCTCCATCGATTACGCGGGTAACGCCCGAACCGAGCTCGCCGGACTCTTTTACGGCAATCGGCTGTACGTCCATGATTGTTTCGGAATAGGTAGAATATTTATCGGGAGTGATAATATCGAGCTTCATATCCACTACCAATTTCTGGGTTTTAACGGCTTCTTTTTCGATGCCTTCGCGGATATACAGCGTTGTCCCTTCGATCTTGGTTTCAGGGCCGCGCTTTACCTCGGTAATCTTAAAGTGTTTCCGCACGAGGGAACGCACCACCTTTTCCTCTCCCGCTTCAGCAGCCCCGCCTACGGGCGCACCGCCCTGTACAGCTTGAGCTGCAGGAGCCGCGCCGGATGCATGACCACCGGCAGCGCCCATCGGGATTTCAAGATGAATACCCTTTCCTTCGGCGATATCTATTTTCAGCACGCCGGAAGAAGCGGAACCGTAAGACGGCTGCGCTGCCGCAACAGGGGCCGCGTTTTTTACTTCCGCAGCGGGAGCTACATCAGCCGCAGGAGCGGAAGCCGCCTGAACACCGTCAACAATTGCCTTTGTAATCGGAGTAAGCGCGTCAACCGTTTTTGTCAACTTTGCGCCGAGAACTTGTCCGATTTTCAAGCAATCTTCAGGGATGGTAAGTAAACCGGAATCGACCAAGTCAGGAAAAATCGCCGGATCTTCCAAATTGGAAGGTTCGAGCGTTACTCCCGCTTCAAACCGACAGCATGTAATGGCCGGGTCATTCGCATGCTTCATAGCGGTTTCTTTTGTGATAGACATAGAAACACCTCCTATTAAGTAGTCTTTGTCTAGCGTTTTATTTATTTCTTTTTACGATACAATCTGTGTCCGCCAGCGCGGAGCGTGTGATCAGTTGAATGATATACCGGAACTCCTACCCGAGGAGCTGTACTTGCGACGGTATTCGTTCAATCTTCACAGGTGCCGGTAAGAATTACCTCAGCACCGTTCTTTTTTAGGAAAAGAACCTTCTCCGCTTGACCGGGGCACACACCCGGAAGATCGCATCGCAACCGACCATTCACATCGACCATGCGCTTACACGTCGTTTCCGCAACGACTTGAGCGCCCATACCGGCTGCGATTTCTTTTAAGCGCTCAATTCCAGCGCCGCATTCGCATCCGATAACGCCTATTTTTCTTGTTTCTTGAGGGAACGGCATACTGACCAGTATACCGCCTAAGGTCTTGACAATAACGGCATCCGACTCACCGTGTTTACCGGTAAAGGGGCCGCCGAGGACTATTTCTCCGTGCGGTTCAACATATCCGCCGCATTTGTCAATGTATTCCTGTACCGTTGTCCCAAGCGGAACATCCAAGAAAACCGACGGATTTTTGACAAGCCCGCCGACCGTAATATCTTTTGTGATCACCGGCCGCTTTAATTCAACAGCCTGTACGATATTTTTAATTGTTTCAACATTTGAAATAACCGCGTTTGCCGTACTCGGAAGAGCGCCGGGCTCCAGCACAATCCCCAGTATTTCCCGTATAATAACGCGCTCATCGCCTGCAGGGTACATATCCGGCAAAATCTTTACCGAGATATTCGATAATCCCTTACACGCCTTTCCGAGCGCAGTCAGCGCTTTCAAATGTTTTGTTTTGATGACGATATACCCAGTATCCGCCTGCACGATATCCATAATAATCTTGACACCGCGAATAATGACATCGGGATGTTCTTCAATAAATTGGATATTGTGATGCAGCAACGGCTCGCATTCCGCCGCATTTGCAATTACCGTACCGTGCGGGATCGGTTTACCGAACTTGACATGGGTAGGAAATCCTGCCCCTCCCGCGCCGACAATTCCCGCCTGTTTAATCAACTCCAACGGGCTTTCGGCGGTGAGCGGAACAAAAGTATCCGGTTGCTCGTTATCTGCTTCAATAACGATACGGGCATCATCTACCGCTGCAACCCTTCCAGACACACTTGTATGAATATTAGCCCCCAGACCGTTCGGTTCTGCAATCAACTGTCCCCGCTTCACCAAATCGTCCGGTTTTACAAGTGGTTGGGAGGGTGCGCCTACATGCTGCCGTAGTGGAAACACATACTTCACCCTCATCCCCCTTAAAATAAAAAATGATGGAATACAGCGATAATGACCGCTGCATCTTTAGGATACCCCTCATTAATCGGTGTCCCTTATACTTATATTATAGCATGAAGATTCCGGTTGTCAAGAAAAAAAATATTTATCGTTATATTTTTATATTGATAAAAATATAAATCAACTGAAAAATATTTAAGGAAGTGCTTTTACCGCGTTTCCCTCAATGATTGATATGCATTGCAGAGGATACGTGTCAGGTACTCTTTATTTCGATAGAGCTCCGAGTCTCCCGAAGGACAGCATACGGGTTGTAGTGCGGTAAGCAGTTTACCAAGGGTATCGCGGTCGTAGTCTTCACGGTTTTTCAGGCAGAGAATTTTCGGATAATCGGTCGGCTCGGTGTACTCCGTTTCCGAAGTGAGCGGCTCTTCCAACCGTTCTCCCGGGCGTACTCCAATGATTTCTATCGGTATGTCTTTCTCAGGTTCGTAGCCCATGTACCGTATCAGTTGGCGGGCGGTTTCCAGAATATTCACCGGCTCGCCCATATCCAGTAAGTATGACTGCCCGTTGATGCCCACCCCGCCCGTCTGTAGTACCAGCGAACAGGCCTCCGGTATGGTCATAAAAAAGCGCATCATATCGGGGGAGGTTACCGTTACGGGGCCTCCTTTTTTTACCTGCTCCACAAAAAGCGGAAAAATCGAGCCGCGCGAACCGAGTACGTTTCCGAACCGGACAAACATATAGGCATAGTCGGGGCTGCCGTATTTTTCTTTGACCCGCGCAGCGGCATCAAGTACCATCTTCTCGTTGAGCATCTTCGAGACCCCATAAATCGAAACGGGGTTAACAGCCTTATCTGTCGAGATGAGCACAAAGCGCTTGACGCCGTTTTCGATACAGGCGTCGAGCAGGTTCTTGGTGCCGAACACGTTGTTTTCGATGACGGCGACGGGGTTTGCTTCCATCAGCGGTACGTGCTTGTACGCCGCCGTATGAAAGACCGCATCGCAGCGGAGCTTCCCGATGATATAGTGCATATAATCGCGATCTTTCAGTTCACCCACGATGGGCACAATCGTCGCCTTATCGCCGACTCCTTCTTCCTGTAAGAGGCGCAGCTCCTTATCGATCTGGTAGATTGAATTTTCCCCATGTCCGAATAGATAAAGCCGTTCGGCGCCGCCTGAAAGGAGCTGGCGTGCAAGTTCGCTGCCGATAGAACCGCCTGCACCGGTAATCAATACCCGCTTCCCGCGCAGATAGGCGAGGCTATTCTTTAGGCTGATTTTTATCGGTGTGCGTCCGAGCAGGTCTTGCGGGTTTATCTCTCGTGCTTGCACGAGGTGCGCATTGCCGTCCACAATCTGCGAAATGCCGGGCAGTAGTTTGATGATAGTAAAGCCTGCTTCTTTTACAATCGCATAAATTTCGCGCAGGCGTTCCGCTTTTATGCTTGGAATGGCAATCAACAGTTCATCCCGCGCCTCAACCCTGATAAGGCGGGCAACATCTTGAATCGGCCCAAGTACCGGTATTCCTTCAATCTTACTGCCAATTTTCTGCGGATCATCGTCAAGAAATGCTGCGACACGGCCGAATATGCCCTTTCGTTTTATCTCATGGGCAATCATAGTGCCCGCCAGCCCCGCTCCGATAATATACACGGTCGGTTGTAGTTTATTATTTTGAGCTGTCATCTCTCCTCTCCAACTGAACCGGACGCGGCCGGCTCTATCACATCAAAAGCCAAATCGATGGGAAAGCTGTCGGTGTACATATCGAGCAGTACCTTAGCCCGCTGCTTCCTTCTATCAACTTTGATGATCTTTCCTTCAAGTCCTTTGAGCGCTCCTTCGATAACGCATATCCGTGAATTTTCGTCGAAGTACACTTTAGATGGAGCGGTAATTTCTCCGAACGAAAGAAAATGACGCAAAAGCGAGAGGTCGTTATCGGCAAGAGGCAGTGGATTTTGATTATTCGGTAAAAAATGATAAAAATTCGGCGTCTTACGGAGCTGCCAGCAGAGCGGAAGCGATAAGTCATCGATTTCTAAAAAGATATAGCCGGGAAATATCGGCGCATCAACTTTTTTCCGTATACCTTGCTTTTTAATATACAGTACGCGGCGCGGAAAATAAGCTTCTATTTCATGATTTTCTTCATTTAATTTCCGTATTCTCTTTAACAGCTCCGGTTCCTTGCCCGTTCTTACCTGCACTGCGTAATAATCCATAGAGCTTTAAGTATACCATAAAAGAAAAAAAAACTCCACCGGCCGAGTCAGGGTAAA
>CAUVKE010000100.1:0-5463 GCA_963552415.1 uncultured Treponema sp. | reverse complement strand
GACGGCAGTAAACGGCGGGCGGTCAAGGGGTGGAACGATACGGAGCCGGTTATTCATCCTCGAACCACAAAGACGGTGGGGCTTATTTCCACACGGACGCTCGGTAAGCCGGTGAATGAGTCATGGGTTCACCGGCCGGAACGATTTTTAAACATTACTTCCGCAAAGATGGACAAACCGCTGCGGCTTAGTCATATTATGCAGGCGGTTTTTCACCCGAACGGTCTTTTTTTAAAGGCGCGCGGCACCTGTTTTGTACTCTGTGTTGCGCCGAGGAGCGAACATGAAGCAATCCGCACCGCTTATTATCGTGCGCGGGGCAGGCGATTTGGCCAGCGGGGTACTGGCAGCAATCCATATCTCCGGTTTTCGTGTCCTTGCACTGGAAACCGAAAACCCCTCCGCCATCCGCCGTACCGTTGCATTCAGTGAAGCTGTTAGGCTTGGACACTGCACAATAGAAGGAATCGAAGCGCGCCTGATTGCAAAAGAACAAGCCGCAGCAGTTATATCTACCTGCACCGATGAAGCTGCTGCTAACAAATCCGAAGCAAACTACGCGGGGTTTATTCCCATTGCGGTTGACCCTACGGGAGAGTTGATCAGTGAGTTGCAGCCTGCCGCCGTTGTGGACGCCATCATTGCGAAGAAAAATTGCGGAACGCGCCTCGATATGGCGCCGTTGGTCATTGCACTAGGGCCGGGGTTTACCGTCGGTAAAGATGCGCACATCGTTGTAGAAACGATGCGCGGGCATAATTTAGCACGGTTAATTTATCAAGGAACGGCGCTTCCCAACACCGGCGTTCCCGGCCTTGTCGGTGGAGAGAGCGCCTTGCGGGTTATCCATGCACCGGCGGCAGGCATACTGCGCGTTATACACGATATCGGCGATTCGGTTACCCGCGGCGAAATCATTGCCCGCATCGAACAACAGAATGGAGCAGCAGTAGACGTTGCGGCATCGATTAATGGCATAATCCGCGGTATGCTGCCGGACAGGTTTGTCGTCCGCAGCGGTCTTAAAATGGCTGATATAGACCCGCGCCTTACCGAATTGAACAACTGCTTTACCATTTCCGACAAGGCGCGCTCCCTCGGCGGAGCGGTATTGACGGCGCTGCTTTCCCGCGGTATCGCGCCATGAGGAATATATCCCCTTGTATCCCGTCCTCGCCATATCCGCCTCTATACGCTGACTGATGATGTAATCATTTCCTTGTGCAGCCGGAATATACTACCGGTTTCCGTTTATGAGTTATATGGCGGACGGCGGAAGTGAAGAAACTCTGCCGCGTATTTTTGCGGATTGCAGAGGTGCCCGCATCCGTTTGCCAGATGGAAAATATCGGTTGAATTGAGTACTGCCGCATCAAGGTTATGTTCCACGGAAACAACCGTCAACCCTTGCTCCATATTCAGTTTTTTAATAAAGGTATAAATTTCCTGCTGGCTCTGTATATCGATACCCGTTGACGGTTCATCGAGAATAAGCAAATCCGGTTCACCGATAAGAGCACGGGCTATGTACATTTTTTGGAGCTGTCCTCCGGATAGCGTTCCTGCCAAAGCATACTTGTAATCAAGCGGTCGGACATCCGAAAGATAGCGGTCGATAATACCTTTGTCGCGCTGCTTTCGTAATATCCGATATGAGTTTAAGGTTTCGTACACCGTAATCGGAAAGCCTGTTACCGCCGCCTTTTTTTGCGGTACATAACCGATACTGCGCGCTCCGCAGCGGATACTTCCCGTGTCGGGAGTTAACAGACCGAGGATCAGCTTTATCAGCGTGCTTTTTCCCGTACCGTTTTCGCCGACAATCGAAATATACGCCCCTTTCTTAATCGTAAGACAAAGGTTTTCAAATAAAGCCTTTTTACCGGCACCGTATTTAAATGATATATTTTGAATACAAACCATTCCGCATGATTCATTGTGTTCATGTGCAGAAGAAGGAGATACCCTAAGCGCCGCTTGCTGTTCGCTCATATAAATACATTATTTCGGTTCATGGAATTTTGTATCAAGTTCTACACACAGCTCGCGCAACTGCGCTTCATTTTCAATATTGTGCTGTTTAAGCAGAACCGGCGGAATTTGGTAATAGTTGATATTTCCGCTAAAAAATTGCAGCATAAATTCGGAAAAACTGACAGTCGAAATGAGCTCATAAAATTCTTTAGGAGCAGCTTCCGGTTCATATTGATATTTTATCGTATTGATAATAGCGGCGGGCAAATGCCATTTTTCAGCAACGGCAACACCGATTGCCTGATGTTCCATCCCGGACATCATGCTTTTGATTACCTGTTCGGGAATGTTCTTTTCTGCCTGCAAGTCCTTGATTTTTTCCAATACTTCCGGATAAATGGAACTGAATACGATTTTACCTAAATCATGCAAAAGAGCGCAGACATATATTTCTTCGAGAAGTTTATCCTTCCCCTGCATTTTCGCAAGATTATGTGCAAAAAAAGCACATCGATACGTATGATCCCACAGTTTTTTTTGTTCATCGCTGGTTACCTTTAAAACTTGTAACGTTCCGACTGAGTATAGCAGGTGCTGAAGCCCTCTTAAACCGGCCATTTTAACCGCTTCGGTAATATTCATACATTCTTTTGTAAGCCCGAATGCAACCGAGTTAACAAGTTTTAAAAGGTCGGTAGTTAAGGCAATATCATCACTGATAAGCGAAGCAATCGTACCCATTGTCGCGTTCGGGTCGTTAATAAGACGCTGTATTTGCATAATTTTTTCGGGGAACTGTGGAATTCCTTCAATATAGTCGACAATCGTCTTCGTCAGCTCTGCCAGATGCCGGTTTGCTTCAAAATCAATCGGAATAGTAATTCTGTTAATCGTAAGATCTTTTTCGGTAATCAGTTCGACAGCATCCTCTTGTAATCCGATTTTTTTCAGCATGAGGAGCATAATAATTAAACCGAGTCCCGCACCCTCCGTATCGTCAATCGCCTGCATAAAGGCTTGATCCACAGTTTCATAGTCCCGTGCGACAACCATCCGGTCGAAAATACGTTTAAATTCCGTTGCAACCATTTGAACATTATTGCGTACTTCAAAAGTAATATGGCCCTGCTTTACCTGCATAATTACTTTAATATAGAGGCCTTCTTTTTTTTGCTGCTGCAGATAATAATCGATATTACCAAGACTTTCTTGTTTAAAATTGAGCATTCCTTCATCGTAGGACTTTTGATCATAGATATCGAAGCCCTTTTCTTTAAAGTACACCCGTTTGGTATTTGCTTTTTTTGCATTAGTAGTCATTTCGTTGAGGCAATAGACGATATAGTCTTGAATCCCGTCCTGATGAACCGTTTCGAGGAAAGCCTTCGCGACATCGACGATATAGGTTTCCGTTTCTTTCGGGAGCGTATAGGTGTTAATCGAGATGGGGATATTCATCTGCACCGCTTGTTTGATTTTATTTTTATCTACCGGTATAGTTGCAACATTGTCCATATCTCCAGTATAAGAGATATTGATAATTTCCGCAATACATACTTTGCCGACTGTCGGCATTTTGAGGAAACAAAATAAGCATACTGATGTATCTGCGCTCACATTGCGGCTATTTTCATGTTGCGCTGTAAGCTGCCAACTCTCGTCCTTGATTGCAGATAATGCTGTAAAGACAGGTATCGAGCAGTACTCCCGAAAGTTCTTGTCCCATTGCGCGAATTTGCATATCGGTTTTATTTAAGAGCGATATAATGCGGTACGTAGTTTGCGCATTCCACTGTCTGCTTGCACGGCGGTATTGATCAATTGCCTTTTTCGAGGTAAAGCCTGCTTTTTTTAAGCTGAAATCATCAAGTCCGCCGGTTTGCGCAAGGATATGCCAATCGCGCAGCCGCCGAAAGCAGTAGGCAAGTCCCGCAATCAGCTGTACCGGAGAGGATTCTTTAGAAAGAGTCAGTTTTTGGCGGATATTCAGCGCATATTCAAGATTGGCATTACTGAGCGCATCAAAAAGCGTAAACGGCGTTTCTTCTTTGTTATGCGCAAGCAGGTGTTCAACAGTTTCCGCGGTCAGCGTTGTTCCCTGCTCAAAAAAGAGGCTGATATGTGCGCAGGTCGTTTTTAACGCTTCGGTGTTATTTTCTACTAATTCCAGCAGCACGTCGATTGCTTCCTGCTCAATACTCATCTTTGCCTGCGCAAAAAAGCGGCGGATCCAATCCTGTTTTCTATTTTCGAAAAGTTCCCAGAATATTTTTTTGTGATCTTTGGGTACCAGCGCTTCAATTTTTTTATCAATTCCGATTTCATCGGAGATCAGAACTAAAAAAGCACCGTCTTCAGCGGGAGTCTGCTCAACCCACTGCGTAAGAGCCTGTATATCTTCCTTTTTTTTAATTGCTTCCGCATTCCTGACAACGGCGAATCGAGCCTCCGCGAACAAAGAACCGTTCTGAACGGCATCCAAAACAACCGATATTGAAGTATCTGCCGCGTAAAAGAGATGATTGTCGAGCTGTCCATATTTTTTTTCCGCACTTTTTCGCAGCGCTTCAAGCGCATCATTCCGCTCGCCCAATTCGGGGCCGGTAAAAAGCCATAAAGGTGCACTCATCTTTTTGCGTTATTCCTCTTCAAATTTCGCGGCAAAAAGCTGTTCAAGCGCTGCGACAGCTTCAACTTCATCGGCGCCATCGGCGGAAACGGTCAGTTCGGTTTGATATCCTGCTGCCATTGTCATTACGCCCATAATGGATTTTGCATTGACGGTAATGTTTTCTTTTTCAAACATAATATTCGACTGAAACTTAGCTGCCGTTTGTACAATCAACGATGAAGGACGCGCATGGATGCCGGCGCGATTTTGCACAATAATCTTCTTTGTTACCATAGATATTTTCCTTAGTAGGTATCATCCGCCGAATAATAAGGCACACGATTAGTATCGCTTTCCATCCAGCGCAGAATATTTTGATTAAATTCTTTCGCAGAATAAACGCCCATACTTTTAAGCCGCTCATTCATCGCGGCCGTTTCTAAAATAATCGGAATATTCCGTCCCGATTTTACCGGTATTTCCAAAAGAGGCAGTTTTACGTCCAATATCTCGGTGGTAAGTTCCTCAGTACCGATGCGGTCATATACTTTATGTGAATCCCATTCTTCCAACTTAGCCACCAGTTGTATTTGTTTTTGCTCCCGCACTGACCGGACGCCGTACAGCTGCATGATATTGATAATGCCCAACCCTCGTATTTCCATGTGGTGACCGATCATCTTATTGGCGCCCCGTCCGATTAAGCTGTTCCCGTTGATGCAGGTGATCTCGACCACATCGTCAACCACCAATCGATGTCCCCGCTCCACGAGTTCAAGCGCCGTTTCGCTTTTGCCGACTCCCGAATCACCTAAAATGAGGATGCCGAGTCCGTATACTTCTACCAGAACGCCAGGGATTTCCACTGTCGGGGCGAA
>CAUVKE010000099.1:0-5537 GCA_963552415.1 uncultured Treponema sp. | reverse complement strand
ATTGTAAAGAAAATTAGTATTGATCTGATTTTGCAGTGCAAGAAATTGCGCCTGCCGTTTTGAGAAGGTTTTAAGCGGTTCCCCTCCCAGTAAGCCGCTTAAGTTTTTTTGCAGCGCTTCCATTTCCGCATTGAACGGATAAGCAATGCCGGAAATTCCGCTTAGCGAATACCCTGACGTAAAGAGCGCAAGAAGACGTTTCGTTTGTCGGTATGGACGGATAATCCAAAAGCAGGCCGCAATGCCTTCAATGATAAAAAGGAGTAAAGGGATGATAATAAACGCTCCGCTGCAGCCGTAAAAAGCTATCATACCTGCAACAAAAAGACTGATCGCAGCGGTAAGAAAAAAGGCGGCGGAAAGAAAAATAACCCTTGTTTCGATATATCGATAAATGCAGCGGTTACTCATATAATTGACGGTATTCGTGGGGCTTAACGCCGGTTGCAGTTTTAAATACTTTTGCAAAATGTTTAGGGTCGGTGTAACCGATTGCAAAAGCAATCTCTTTAATCGGACGATTTGTGCCGGTCAGCAATTGTTTTGCGTGATCCATTCTGACATTTTGCAGATATTCGGCAAAGCCGATACCGCAGCTCTTTTTGAATAAAGTCGAAAAGTAAATACTGCTCAGTCCGACATATTCTGCAATGCCGTTTAAACTAAGCGTGTTTTCCGCGTAATGCGCTGCAATGTATCGTTGAGCATCACGTACCGGCCGTACCAGTTTTTCATGTACTGCTGCGCTGATTTTCTCGTGCGCTGTTTGTAAAAAGAATTGAAACCGTTCCCATAACAGCGAACGGGACGGCGCACAGTATACGGCTGAAAGAAGCGCTGCTAATGCTTTGCCGGTTTCCGGTTCAATGTGCGGCGTTATTTTTTCCAATACGGTTTCCGCAGTTTGTTGTATAGCTATTTCATACCGGTACGGCGTACAAGCCTCCGCTTCAAGAGCTGTTCTAAACGCCGTATAAGCCTTTCCCCATTCCGCTTCGTTTTCATGCAGCAATGCAGCTGCCAAACCGGCGCTATATGGCGCTGTTGTATACTCCGCTTCGGAGACGGCCGTATCATTTCGGTATATTTTGAGGGCGCCTTCTTCAAGACGGCGGGAAACGCCGTAAAAAGCGCTCCGTGCGCCTGCATACAGGCCGCTCCGCTCCGTTACCGGCATACCGATTGCCACCGTCATGGTAAACTGGCGGAACAACTCTACTTGTTTTTTACACCAGCCGAGTAAGGCCTCACCGTACGGCGTATCCGTGCCGCCGACGGCAAGAATAAAAAACAAATCCGATACGGTAAAAATATACGGCCGGTCAAGTATCGCTTCCAAGTGCTCCTCAAGCCGGGCAGCAAGGATGGGGGCAACATTTATGGTATAAGGCGGAGCGATTGCATCCAATTTTACCACGGCAATACGGCATGGAAGAGGCAGGGATATATCTTCAGGAACATCAAAACGGCAGTCCGTTATAGCGCGGTGCAGCGCTTCTTTCTGCCGGTTTTGCTGTGTTTGCCGCACCTGTCCCTCCAGTTGTTCAATCCGATCGGTTTCCGCCAGCCGCTGCCGATGCTCGCGTGTTATTTTTTCGAGGATAGCATTTAATTCCTGTTTTTTTACGGGTTTTAATAAATAATTGACAACGCCGTAACGGATTGCCGCCTGTGCATAATCGAATTGACTGTATCCGCTGATGATAATCACCTGTAAATGAGGGAGGAGGCTTTTGGCTTCTGCGATCAGTTCAAGCCCGTCCTTCCCGGGCATACGGATATCGGTAATAAGAATGTCGGGACGGACGACTCGAATCAGATTCAATCCGTCTTCTCCGTCTGCAGCTGTCCCCGCCGCTTCTATGCCGAGTCTTTCCCAGTCGATAAGCGCACATATCAACCGGCATACTTTTTCTTCATCATCAATGACTACAAGTTTCATCATCCTTCATTTATTATAGAACAGAATACGAAAAAACGCAAAAACCTTCATACGAAGATTTTCCGCCTTTTCGTTCATGTTGAATCCATGGAGTGTCCTGTATCGCGGCTATACAAAATAGAATAGAGATAATATAATCGATAGCGGAGTAAATAATATGCTTAATACAAACATTACCGATTTTAAAAAAAATACTGCGTATATTTTAGAGCAAACGGTAAAATATAATGAACCCATACACATTTCTACCAAAAAAGGGAATGTAATAATGATTAGTGAAGAAGAATACAATGGAATAATTGAAACATTATATCTTTCTTCTATCCCTGCGGTGCGAGAGGAAATAATAGAAGGAATTAATACGCCTATATCCGATTGCATTCGTGAAGAAGATGTTCAGTGGTAATGTATTCAATAATCTATACGAAAAGGGCTCTTGCTGCAATTCCAAAATTAAAAGCTTCCGGACTGTTAAAAAAAACAAAAAACCTTATAGAAATGATAAAAAATAATCCATATCAAAATCCCCCGGCTTTTGAAAAATTGCAAGGAGATTTTCGGGGAGCATATTCAAGACGTATTAATATAAAACATCGCCTTGTGTATGAAATTTACGACGATAAAAATATAGTTAAAATAGTAAGTATGTGGACACACTATGAGTAATATTATGCGAAGATTTTCCACCTTTTCGTTATTTTTTCCTACTATCGTGCGCCGTATTTCCATGCCATACTAATAACCGGAACGACAGAAAAGCAGTTAAGTCTAAACGAGGCTCGGCTGGGCATCTCTAAAAACTCGGTTAGATTTTTAGAGATGCCCGACGAGTTTTTATTTAAGTCTTTATAATATAATGACTTAAATAAAAACATCGCAAATTAAATCTAAGGAAAACCTCTAAAAAACGAGGTTTTTAGAGGTTCTCGGCTGTATCTCTGTCGGGGAATTTTTAAAAACTTCAGTTTTTAAGGATATCCCGTTACATTTATAGGAGCGGTATTGTATGGAGGAGCAAATAATTGTCGAAATGAAACATATCAGTAAATCCTTTTACGGGGTGAATGTGCTGGAAGATGTTTCATTTGAACTGCGCAAGGGCGAGGTTATGGCTCTGCTCGGAGAAAACGGCGCAGGGAAATCGACATTAGTCAAAATTGTTTCAGGAATATACACCCGCGACGGCGGAGAAATGAAGCTTTTCGGGAAAAGTATCGGGCTTGATTTTTCGCCGAAAAAAGCGCAAGCGCTTGGAATAACCATTATCCATCAGGAACTGAATATGTGCAGCCACCTCACCGTAGCGCAGAATATTTTCTTGGGCAGAGAACTGTGCGGCGGCGGTCTATTGAACGAACAGAAAATGAAAAAACGCACACAGCAGGTGCTTGACGAGCTGAAAATTGAAGATATTACACCTGATACGGTTGTCGGCGACTTACCGGTATCCAAGCAGCAGATGGTAGAAATCGCCCGTGCCTTTCAGATTCAATCAAAAATTCTTATCATGGATGAACCGACCTCCGCCCTGACGAATAAAGAAATCGAAAAACTTTTTGACATTATTCATCAGCTAAAAGCAAAGGGCGTCGGTATTGTCTATATCTCACACCGGCTCGATGAATTGAAGGAAATAGCCGACCGCGTGACTATTATGCGCGACGGGCATTACATTACCGGCGGAAACTTCACCGATATGCCAATGGAAGAAATTATCAAAAATATGGTCGGTCGCGAAATAAAAGAACAATTTCCACGCACAGCGGTTGCAAAAGGCAAAAAGATATTTTCCGTTAAAAACCTGCGTTCAGGACGGGCTGTGCGGGACGTTTCGTTCGAGGTGTTTGAAGGCGAAGTACTCGGTATTGCAGGCCTTATGGGAGCTGGCAGAACCGAAACAACCCGTGCAATTTTTGGCGTCGACCGCAAGGATGCCGGGAGCATCGAACTTGACGGGGAAGAAATTACGATTAACCGTCCTGCCGATGCTATTAAACAAGGAATTGTGCTTGCGCCCGAAGACCGGAAAAAAGACGGTTTGTGTACAAAACTTTCAATTAGAGAAAACATTGCATTGCCGAATCTCGATATCTTGTGCAGTCGGCTTGGTATTGTAAACCGGAGGCGGGAATCCGACATGCTTTCCGCTGCACAGAAGACCTTAGCCATTAAAATGAGCGGCGGCGACAAAAATGCCGCTTCATTATCGGGCGGCAATCAGCAGAAACTGGTTGTTGCAAAATGGCTTTCGCGGCAAAGCCGAGTTATCATTTTTGATGAGCCGACCCGCGGTATTGACGTTGCGGCAAAGGTGGAAATTTATCACCTTATCAACAAACTGAAAGCGGAAGGGAGAGGCATCGTCTTTGTTTCAAGCGAATTGCCCGAAATACTCGGTATCGCCGATAGAATTATCGTGATGTGCGAGGGCCGCGTAACCGGAGAATTGGATGCGCGGGGCGCAAAGCAAGAGGATATTCTGTATCTTGCTACGAGATTTGAGAACAAAAAAGAAACAATCGGCAGTTAAATCTAAGGAAGCTGTCTCAAGCTTTCAGTTTCAGGACAGCCTTATTCACAACTGACTATTGGGCATCTCTAAAAACTTCAGTTTTTAGAGGTTCCCTATTATTGAGGATGAAAAATGATGGAAAAAAATCCTTTTAAGAAAATGCGGAACATACGCGGTATGGGGCAGGTGCTTACGGTAAGTGCAGGACTTATTGTATTGTGCATTGCGTTCGGTATTATGAATCCTGTCTTTTTCAGCAGCCGGAATGTTGCGAACCTTATGCGGCAGATCGCTCCGATTTTGCTTATCGGTATCGGACAGTCCTACGTACTGATTACGGGGAATATCGACCTGTCGATCGGTTCGATGGTCGGCATGAGTTGTATGATCAGTGCAACGCTGATGACGCTGGGGATGAATCCATGGCTTGCCGCTTTGCTTGCACTCGTATGCTGTTTAATCATCGGTTTTCTAAACGGCTTGCTGGTTTCTTTTTGCAAGCTGCCGCCCTTTATCGCGACGCTCGGTACGATGACAATTGCGCGCGGTGTAGCGCAAATTGCAAATGGAAACTACAACACCGATTCTATCGGAGATGCGGCTGAAGGGTTTAGAGATTTCTTTTACTACGGTAAAACATTCGGCCTTTTTAATACCATTTGGATTGCGCTTGTACTGTGGTTTGTATTTAATTTTTATCTGACCCGTACCCGAACCGGCCGGCATATTTACGCTATCGGTTCAAACATTGAAGCCGCACGGCTTTCAGGCGTTAATGTTATTTCGACTACCACTAAAGCATATCTTGTGTCCGCTTTTGTCTCCTGCGTTGTCGGATTGATTACCTGTGCGACCAGCGGCATGGGGACGATGGACAGCGGCAATATGTACGAAATGTATGCTGTCGCTGCTTCGGTTATCGGTGGTGTTTCCACACTCGGCGGACAAGGCTTACTGTTCGGTACAATTATCGGCGCCTCCATTTGGGGCGTACTCCAAAACGGTTTGCAATTTGCCGGTGCGCCGGTGGCCATCCGCAACATCGTTATCGGAATAATCGTGGTATTATCCGTATTGCTTGAT
>CAUVKE010000098.1:0-5541 GCA_963552415.1 uncultured Treponema sp. | reverse complement strand
TAAACTGAATGGGATCTTCGGTAAAGGCATTTTCGCGTTCCAAGCGTTTTTTTACTACGGCACGTTTAATGGCGCGGTACGTTATATCGATTAATGCGATGGTTACCGAAATACCGGCGGCGGTAAGGAACACATTGAGCTGTTCTTTTTCGGTAAGCGCTACGGCTTTATCAGCTTTTTTAAGCGGCCACGGATAATAGGCGGGGTCTTTCGGGTGCTTCGCCGCGCGAATCATATCGTAGCCCCAAAAGGACAGCAACGTAACAAAGGGAAGCGCCCCGAAAGACAGTATTTCAAACCGGCGGAGCTCCCGCTGCCAAAGCGGAAATTCCTCTTTGGTGTAGGGAACCGGCGTATGATCTTCTTTTTTTTCTTCCGCAATCAGCGGCATCTGTGCAGCTGCCATAATGCACAGAACCAAAAATGCAATACAACGCAATCGTTTATTCATCGGAACCTCTAAAAACCTCAGTTTTTAGAGGTTTTCCTTAAGCTTATTTGCGATGTTCTCAAGATAAGTTGTTGTAATACAAAAAAACTTATCTTGAGAACTCGTCGGGAATATGTAAAAGCTAACCGAGTTTTTACATATTCCCAAGTGTATCCGATAATCGGATAAAATCATAGACGGTCAGCGATTCCGCACGGGCAGCGGGATCGATTCCAGCCGCTTTCAGCAAGGATTCCGCCGGCAGCGTCTTTTTTCCTCTAGCAGCGAGAATCGTGCTCAAATTATTCTTCACCGTTTTACGCCGCGCACTGAAAAGGCCGCGGACAAGACTTAAAAAAAGACGTGCATCACGTACCGGCTGCGGGGACTCCTTTTTGGTAAAACGGAGCGCCCGTGATTCGACATTCGGCTTAGGCCAAAAGGCGGCGGGAGCAATATCACGGATCGGCTCTACATCATACGCCCATTGGCACAGCACCGAAAACGACGAATAATCCGCACTTCCCGGAACCGCGGTCATCCGGAGACCGACCTCTTTTTGCACGGTTATAACCATACAGTCAAAAAAACACTCGGCTTCGATTGTCGCCGCGATGAGCTTTGCCGCAATATTGTACGGCAGATTCCCGAAAAAGGCCTTCGGCGCGTGCCGTTGATATTCAGCCTTCCATGTTTTAAGCACATCGCCTTCTATTAAATGAAACGAATGATATGAACCGAAATAGGACGTTAAGAGCTGCACGAAGCCGCGGTCTATTTCGAACACAGTTAGATCGGCGCCGGCCTCTAACAACAGCGACGTCATCGAGCCGAGCCCCGGGCCGACTTCCCATACAGCATCTCCGGCGGAAAGACCGAGTGCGGAAATCAGCTCCTGCCGTATATGTGCATTAATCAAAAAGTTTTGTCCGAATTTTTTCTGCATCCCGAACCCGTGTTCATCCAATACAGCGGCGAGTGCGGACGGCGCGTTATAGTCGGGAAGTTTCATGTTCAACCTGAAGCGGACGTGCCATCTTCCGTTCATCAGCCCATTCGGTACGGGCGCGGAACACCTCGCTGCCGTCGGCAGTTCTCACAATAGAATGCACACACACGTTGTCTTCAATATGAGAACAGCGGCAGCAGAGTTCTTCCCCGTATTGAGCGGAAATCAAAAAATTGGTATCGAGGACGCGGAGCAATTTACCGCGGCAAAAGTCCGCATCCATAAACGACAATGCCCAGCGGATATAATTCAGATTATTAACGTGCCCGTTCATATCGATATCCAAAAGCGACGGATGAAAAAGTTCCTCGCGATCCCAGTGTTCCGGCAAGGAAATCTTTGCAAAAACCCGTCCTTCCAAATGTTCGTCACAAAACGTCAACGAACCGAACACCGTGTCGTCAAGAACGGCAGGCTGATTGGTGTGCGTATTCAGCACAACCCAGCACGTACTGCCACGCACACATAAATCATCATGTCGGCGCAACGAGTCTGCCGTCCATTCGGTAGCCTTCTGTTCCGCCGCATCAAAATCTTTAAAAGCCGCAGACAACGAATCTTTCTTTCCGCCCGCAGCATAGTAATAGGCAAAATCCCGAAAACAAAAAAGCCCCTTCGGCGACTGTGCCCATGTTTGTAACGTCAGACAATCGAGCCAGAGCGGATATTCATGTATTTCAAAATGCTGCTTCGAAATAATCCACATCAATCCCCGTTCTTGCAGCTGCGGCATGAATATACCGGTAGAACTATAGTGATTAGCCGCCAAATCCTGCGAAAGCGCAGCAACGGTTAACGGCGTACAGCGATACTGTCCATCGATGGCAGTGGTCGGCACCGTATACGGCATCGTGTATTTATTGTCGAGTATCATGGGAAGTAGAGTAATCGTTTTTAGAGCGTTGTTCAATGATGGGGTTGCCTTCCTTTTGTGCGAAATTTTAAAGACATCCTCTTGTTTTTGCCGATTCATTTTATTAACATACCGGCATGATATACGCACCTATTGACGATACGGCACTGCAACAGCACCTAGATAAACTTGAAAAAGATGAACTCCATATTTTTACTGCAGGCAGCGGTTTATTCCGCGGAGGGCTTTTCCATGGCACGCGGTTTGTAAATAGGATACGCGCACAGCATCAGTTAGGCATACTGGAAACCTTTGTACTGGGACAGGCAGGGCTGTGTGCGGCGCTGATGATTCAAACGATGAAAGGTCGCGAAACGCTGCAGTTGCGATACGAAACGAATGGCTCTGCAACCGGCTTTTCCGTAGAGGCCGATTCGAGGGGATTTGTACGCGGGTATCTTTTACAAAACCCCATCCCGATTAGTGCGCCGATTGAAAGCTGGGATCTTGCTCCTTTTTTCGGCAACGGCACTATCAGTGTTACCCGATTTCCGGAAGCAAGGCACGCAGAGCAACTGCCGCAACGCGGGATTGCCGAAATAAAGTACCGGAATATCGCAAAAGACCTCGCGTGGTATTTCCGACAATCGGAACAGCTCTACACAGCCTTTAACACGAGCATCCGTTTTGATACTGTCGGCAGGGTAGTCGGCGCCGGAGGCTTTTTTATTCAGCGAATGCCTGTAACGGGAGGAACACTTCGAAATAGACAATCACCGCCGGAAGAAGAAGTTGAAGAGACTATTATCCGTATGGAGCGGGCTTTTTCCGCCTGTCCTCCACTCGGCGACTGGTTCAGTGAAGGAGGCAATTGCGAAGATATTATTTTCGGTCTTTTGCGCGAGTTTAGCCCTCAGCCGGTTGCAGCACGGAATATTACTTTTGATTGCCCGTGCTCACAGGATTATTATCTGGAAACACTACGGAAATTGCAGGAATCCGAACGGGAAAACTTAAAAAAAACGGCAGACGATCCGCTTGAGATTGTATGCCGGAATTGTTCCAGCGTATACCATATTCCGCTTTCCTTGCTATAAAATGGGAGCAGTCGGCTTTTATACCTTTTGCTACTGCGTGGAACAACCGCCATCCGTGGCGGTAGAGGAGCGGCGGGTATTAAAGCTTCCACAGAAATAAAAAAGGCTTCCTGCCGATACGCCATAACGGTATATATCAGGAAGCCTTTTGTAGATAAGATACGCTTATGTACTACCGAGAATAGAATTCAACGACGTACTGGATGTTACCGACCGGTTGAATATCAGCAGGCGTGGGTAACGACGTTACCGTTGCAGATAAGTTTTCATCATTAACGGAAAGCCACGCACCTTTTGCTCCTTGCACAGTGCTCAAGTTATGCCGGATAAGGTTTTGGAATCCTTTCTTATCTTTCGTCGTAATAACATCACCGGCTTTAACCCGCATGGACGGAATGTTTGCCGGTTTACCGTTCAGTAAGAAATAAGCATGAGAAACCATTTGGCGCGCCTGAGCACGGCTTACCGCAAATCCCATTCTGTAGATTGTATTATCCAAGCGCTGTTCCATTAATGAGAGCATATTATCACCGGTAACACCGGACATCTTAAATGCTTTTTTGAACAGATTGCTGAACTGACGTTCGGACATTCCATACGCAAAGCGGAACTTCTGCTTTTCCTTTAACTGTTCGCCGTAAACAGAAAGCTTTCCGCGTTGTTTAGCGCCGCGTTCCTTTCCGGGAGCATTCGGTTTTTTATCCAATAACTTACTGTACTTAGGATTTCCAAAAATATTTGATCCGAACCGGCGGACCAATTTACCTTTCGGCTGTCTAGTTGCCATTTTTCACCTCGTAAATCTAATAAGAACACCTCATCAAGGTGTTAAAATAGTCTCTTTTCTTTTATTAGGGAACGATAAAAAAGAGCATAGGAAACACCAAGAAAATCACATTGGAATACTCAGTGCTTACCGGATCATATCTACCGTACTTCATCAAGATGAAAGCCGCGTACGGCAGATATAACAATATACCCTATATCAAAATACCGAGCTTTGTCAAGCAATGGAATAAACAATCCATGTGACTTAAAATCAGAAAAATCCGCATTCCCGATGAGGAGGATAGACAGTTACACACATAAGGGCTAGAATATTTGCAGGAGGATATATGTTTAATTTTGTTTTTGATGTACCGGTGAAGATACTGTTCGGGAAAGGCAGTGTCGAAGGTCTTGCCGATGAGGTATTAAAGTACGGCAATAGAGTGCTGCTCTGCTACGGCGGCGGAAGTATCAAGAAAATCGGTCTGTACGATATAATAACGGCGCAGTTAAAATCAAAAGGTATTTTTTACGCAGAACTATCCGGCATTTCTCCCAATCCGCGGATAGAAGAAGTTGAAAAAGGAATCGCGTTGGTACGGGAACATAAGCTGAATTTTATCCTTCCTGTCGGCGGGGGCAGCTCCATCGACTGCGCTAAGGCGATTGCGGCCGCTTCGCACTATAACGGCGACCCGTGGGACATTGTTACCCTGAAGGCATCCGCAACGGAAGTTCTCCCGATCGGTACTGTTTTGACCCTTGCAGCAACGGGTTCCGAAATGAATTGCGGAGCTGTTATTACCAATTTTAAAACGAAGGAAAAGCTCGGTTTTGAAGTCTCGCTTGCAATGCCTAAGTTCTCCGTGATGGATCCGTGCTACACTTTTTCCGTACCCAAAGCACATACGGCGGCCGGTACTGCGGATATTATGAGCCACACCTTTGAAAGTTATTTTTCGTTGGACGACGGGGCTTACTTGCAGGATCGGTTCGCCGAAGCGGTACTCAAAACATGTATCCGCTACGGTCCCATTGCGCTGAAAGAACCCGATAATTATGACGCCCGCGCCAATCTGATGTGGGCAGGAACATGGGCAATCAACGGTTTGTTGGGGTGCGGAAAAATGACGATGTGGTCAGCTCATCCGATGGAACACGAACTGAGCGCCTTTTACGACATTACGCACGGAACAGGGCTTGCAATACTGACCCCTCACTGGATGCGGTATGTATTGAACGACAATACCGTGCATAAGATTGCCGAATACGGCGTTAATGTGTGGGGATTGCCCTCAGATGCGGACGCATATAAAACGGCAAACGCCGCCATCGATAAGACATCGGAATTTTTTGCATCGCTCGGTATTCCGATGACGCTGCA
>CAUVKE010000097.1:0-5546 GCA_963552415.1 uncultured Treponema sp. | reverse complement strand
GCTTAAAAATATGCTTGAGGCGCTTCAGATTGCGCGGGATACCGCCGACGAAACGCGTACTGCGATGACACTTATCGGTAATTCGGTAAATGAGACGACTGCGTCTTTTGTAGAAATTTCTTCCGAAATGAATATGCTTGCGGGAACGAGCACATCGGTACGCGACGCGGTTATGCTGGTGCCGGAATCTGCCGCGGATTTAAATGCTCGCGCAGATACGGCTATCGAACATGTTAATCAAATTGCGAATCAAGTGGATAGAGGTAAAGTCATGCTGTCAAGTTTGCAAACGACTGCAAATGAAGTCAGCGACTTAATGAGCAGTGCGCTGTTTAATATGAATAGCATTATCGACAGCACCATTACGATCGATTCTTCTACTGGAAAAGGTGTTGATCTGTTAAATGGAAAAACGATTGCTGCCGAACATGTCATGCCGTTTACACTTATCGTCTTAAAACATCTCGGTTGGGTTACAAAAGTACGCGCTTTGATTGATGGACGTCTTGATGTAAATGGAATTGAATTAGGCGATCATAAAAAATGTGATTTAGGACAATGGCTGGATAAAGAGGCTTCATCGCACGAAGGTTTAACGCAACATCCTGAGTTTAAAAAACTCCTGGTACAGCATGAGCAGCTCCATAACATTACAAAAGCGGTGGTCAGCCAGTTTAAAACGATGTCAAGAACCGAATTGGAAGCTTCTTATTCGAAGCTATTGGAGTATTCCGCCTCGGTTATTGAAAGTTTAAGCATATTGCGTCAATTTATCGACAATAAACAGAACAGAAAAGGTTAACATTGCTACAACGCTGAATGATCGGGATGTTCGCCATACGGCGCATTTGCCAATAAGAGCTTGAGCCGATTGAGCTGATTTACCTCGCTTGCACCCGGGTCAAAGTCGATGGCGGATATCTGCGCATCAGGATACCGGCGGCGCAGTTCCTTAATCATCCCCTTGCCGGTAACGTGATTGGGGAGACAGGCAAACGGCTGTAGACAGGCGATGCTGACAACTCCTGCCTTGATAAGTTCAACCATTTCGGCGGTAAGGAACCAACCCTCGCCGGCGACGTTGCCTAAATCAAGAACCCCGTGGACACCCTTTGCCAAATTGTAGATCGATTCGGGGGCGGTAAACCGGCGGCTTTTGTTCAGCGCTTTTTTCATCTCGCTGCGGTAGCGCTCGATATACCAGATTGCTGCACGGTATTTGAACCGGTTAAAAGCGTTTGATTCCAGCGATGTTTCATAATAGATGCCGTCGAACAATGAATAGAAGAAAAAGTCCATCAGGTCGGGCATGACGCATTCGGCGCCTTCCCGTTCAATGGTGCCGACAATATCGTTGTTGGCGGTCGGATGGAATTTTACCAAAATTTCACCGACTACGCCGATGCGGGGTTTTTCCATTTGAATGAGCGGCAACGTATCAAAATCATGGACAATATCACGTACAACCCTGCGGTAATCCCGTCCTGTCATGTGTTTCAATTCATTCTTTATTCTCTCTGCGTAGTGCCGGTGAAGCGCATTTGCAGCTCCTTTTTCCTGTTCGTAGGGGCGGGTGCGGTACAGTACGCGCATCAGCAAATCGCCGAGGCAGAGCGCCTTTAGTGCGCGGTCGGCTAAACCGAACGTCGGCTTAAAGCCTGAGTTTTTTTCAATCTGCTGCGCACTTAACCCGATTACGGGGATATATCCCAAGCCCGCATCTTCCAATGCCCGCCGGATAAACCCGATGTAGTTTGTTGCACGGCACCCGCCGCCCGTCTGCGTGATGATGAGCGCCGTCGCATTGAGGTCGTATTTACCCGACTGCAGCGCTGCAATCATCTGCCCCGCAACGATAATCGCCGGATAACAGGCATCATTATTGACGTATCGTAACCCGCAGTCGATTGCCTGAGGATCGGTATCGGGCAATATGATAAGATTAATGCCTGAATGTTGAAACGCTGCTTCCAGTAAGTCAAAATGAATGGGCGCCATCTGCGGCGCAAGGACGGTATACCGGCTCATCTCTTCGGTAAATTCAACCCGCTTAAAGCCGCGGTATCCCTGCGTCTTAACGGGCGCTCCTTTGCTGCGCTCACGGATAGCGGCGAGTAAGCTGCGGATACGGATACGCACGGCGCCGAGGTTTGAACCTTCGTCGATTTTGAGCAGGGTGTACATTTTCCCATGCGCTTCGGTAATTTCCTGTACTTGGTCGGCGGTAACTGCATCCAACCCGCAGCCGAAGCTGGTGAGCTGAATGAGCGCGAGGTTATCCTGCCGTGCGGCAAATTCGGCGGCGCGGTACAGCCGGTTATGGTATACCCATTGGTCGACAACCCGAAGCGGGCGGGGAAGTTTGCCTAAATGAGCAACGGAATCCTCGGTTAATACGGCAAGCCCTAATCCCGTCAG
Source organism: uncultured Treponema sp. (assembly GCA_963552415.1). Lineage (GTDB taxonomy): Bacteria > Spirochaetota > Spirochaetia > Treponematales > Treponemataceae > Treponema. The sequence goes on along the minus strand of CAUVKE010000097.1, from coordinate 3,128 downwards.
CAGTTCGGGAATGCCGTGATTGATTTCGGGGTCAAGATGATACGGCCGCCCTGCAAGCACAACGCCGATAAGCCCCTGTTCTTTTATACGCCGAAGCGCCGCCTCTCCTTGGAACCGGGTTTCTTTTTTTACCGCATCAGCTTCTGCTCTCGCCTTCCGTACTGCTGCACGGATTTCGGCAAGCGGGATATTCCAGTATTTATTGAGTTCTTCGTGGAGCCGCTCGCCGAGCCGCTTTTCGTTATAGAGCGGTAAAAAGGGATTGAGGAACCGGATATGTTCATCCTGCCGCAGCGCGTCGATGTTGTTTTTGAGCACTTCGGGATAACTCGTTACGACGGGGCAGTTAAAGTGATTGTTTGACTTGGGGTCTTCCTTCGTTTCATACGGAATACAGGGATAGAAAATCGTTGTAACACCCGCTTTTAAGAGCGCTTCGATATGCCCGTGAGAAATTTTGCCGGGATAACACACGGATTCCGACGGGATGGATTCCAAGCCCAGTTCATAGAGTTTACGAGAGGAGCGGGGCGACAATTTTACCGAAAATTTCAGCTCGGTTAAAAGCGTGAACCAGAACGGATAGTTTTCGTAGAGGTTGAGCACACGCGGAATACCGATAACACCTCGTGCGGCTTCGGTTTCCGGCAGCGGCTTATATGAGAACATACGTTTATACTTCCAATCGAAGAGATTCGGCAGATCGCTCCTCTGTTTTTGGGTACCAATCTGTTTTTTTGTGTCTGCCTGTTTCTTTTTACCGTTCTGTTCTGTGCTGCCGATCTCTACCGGCGATGCTTTTGACTGTGCATTTGCCGTTTCTGCTATTTCGGCGCCTCGTTCGCAGCGGTTTCCCGTAATAAAAATACGGGCGCCTGCTGCAGGGGTATTAAACCGGTTGATAGTTAAAAGACAATTATTGGCGCACTTGCCGCAACGGGAAAGCTCCAGTTTAACGGTGAGCGCATCAAGCCCTTCCGCCGGTAAGATATTCGATTGGGCATTGACATCCGCCCCCTGTTCCTTCCATTGATCACGAGCGAGGAGTGCGGCGCCGAAGGCTCCCATCAGGCCGCTGATATCGGGGCGCACCGCTTCTCTACCGGTAATCAGCTCGAAAGCGCGCAATACCGCATCGTTGTGAAAGGTGCCGCCTTGCACAATCACTTTTTCGCCGATGGAAGCGGTATTTCTCAGTTTGATAACCTTAAAGAGGGCGTTTTTAATCACCGAATACGAAAGCCCCGCCGAAATATCGCCGACGGACGCGCCTTCTTTTTGTGCCTGTTTCACGCGGCTGTTCATAAAGACCGTACAGCGGCTGCCGAGGTCGATGGGTTTCGGTGCGAGGAGAGCTCGTGCGGAAAAGTCTGTAACCGGCATACCGAGCGAGCGGGCAAAGTTATCCAAAAAACTGCCGCAGCCCGAAGAACATGCCTCGTTCAGTTGAATGGAGCTGATACAGTTATTCTTCATGCGGATACATTTCATATCCTGCCCGCCGATATCGAGTAAGAATTCGACGCCGGGGAGGAAGAAATCGGCGGCGCGGTGGTGCGCGATGGTTTCAACTTCTCCTGCGTCGACACCGAAGGCCGCTTGGAAGAGGCCTTCACCGTAGCCGGTGGATAAAGAGCGGGCGATATGCGCTCCACTCGGGATCTGTTTATAGAGGGATTGCAGCATGGTTACTGCAAGATTGACAGGGTTTCCTGCATTCGATTCGTAGAACTGCCAGAGGATTCTCCCTTCGCGGTCGATGAGTACGGCCTTTGTTGTGGTGGATCCCGCATCCATACCGAGGAACACCGGGCCGGAAGCTTCCGCAAGCGGAGCGGTTTCCGCGCGTTCCCGTCCGTGCCGCTCGCGGAAGGCTGCAAGCGCTGCTTCGTTTTCAAAGAGGGGAGGAAGCCGCTGTACTTCCTGCATTTCCGCATCGGCGAGAGAGCCGAGTTTATTCCGCAGTATTTCCACGGTCAAGGCGGCAGGGGTGGTAAATACCGTTGTATCGGTGATTTCCGGCATTGCGCTCGGCTGAGCACGAAAGCCTGTTCGCAGCAGTTGTGTCTGCGTCGGCACCGTGCAGGAAATCTTCGCCGATTCTGCGCCGTTGTTGACAGTCCGGTGGGGCGATGCCCTCAGCGATTGATTGGAACCGGCGCCGAGCGCTGCGCCGAGTGCAACAAAGAGTTCCGATTTTTCCGGTACGATGATTTCGTCATCCGTAAGGTGCAGCGTTTCGATAAACCGCTGCCTCAGCTGGTCGAGAAAGTGCAAGGGGCCGCCCAAAAAGGCGCAGCGTCCGCGGATGGGTTTTCCGCATGCAAGGCCGGAGATTGTCTGGCTGACAACCGCCTGAAAGATACTCGCGGCAATATCTTCCCGCCGCGCTCCTTCGTTGATGAGGGGCTGTACGTCGGTCTTTGCAAAGACCCCGCAGCGGGCGGCGATGGGATAAATCGTTGTCGCATTTTTGGCAAGCTCATTTAACCCCGTCGCATCGGTTTCGAGGAGCGCCGCCATTTGGTCGATAAAGGCGCCCGTACCGCCCGCACAGGTGCCGTTCATACGCTGCTCAACCGAACGGCCGAAGTAGGTTATCTTAGCATCTTCGCCGCCCAACTCGATAGCAACATCGGTTTGCGGAATCTTTGCCTGTACGGCGACAGCTGCCGCGACAACTTCCTGCACAAAAGGCACGGAGAGCCACTTTGAGACCGCCAAGCCGCCGGATCCGGTTACTTGTACTTGCAACTGAGCGCGGCTGCCGTACAGCTTTGCCACCTCATCTAAGGCTTCCGTTACCACTAAAATAATTGTCTTACGGATATCGGCGCGGTGCCGTTCATATCTGCTATATACGATGGAATTATCAGCGGAAAGAATCACCGTTTTTACGGTCGTCGATCCGACATCAATTCCCATGTGGAGTTTATCATTGAAGTTCATCTAAATAATAGTGCCACATTGAATAAAAAATTACAACTCTATTACGGCAGTGATATACATCATATAAATTGCGAGAGTGAGTGATCCGCTGCTTTTACCTTGCGGATTTTTCTTTGAGATCATGTAATTTCGGGCATCTCTAAAAACTCGGTTAGCTTTTAGAAATGCCCGACGAGTTT
>CAUVKE010000096.1:0-5573 GCA_963552415.1 uncultured Treponema sp. | reverse complement strand
TCTCCTTTTTTTAAGAGCCCGCCGGTAAGCACCTTCGCGAATATTCCGTTTGTCGGCATAATACATTCGCCCATGGTGTGATAGATTGCGCAATGACTGTGGCATTCCTTCCCGATCTGCGTTACTTCAAGCGTAATGTCTCCCGATTTAAGAATGGTGCCGACCGGAAGGTGTACGAGGTCGATGCCGCTCACTAAGAGATTTTCACCGAACGCTCCGTCCGTCACGTCTGCGCCTTTCGCCTTAAACCGTTCTCTTGTTTCAAAGGAGAGCAAGCTGACCTGGCGATGCCACTTACCCGCATGGGCGTCGTTTTCCAGTCCGAAATCTTCAATTAAAACGGCTTGCTCGACCGCATGTTTTGCCGTTCCTTTTTTTTCGCTGATACATATTCCCATCACGGTTCCCACAGGCTCATCCTCCTATTGTGCTCATCACGCGCGTTTCCGTTTTCCGCCTGTTGTTAAAATGATGACTGACCGGCTTATGGAACACCGCTTGTTTTAACGCCCTCTCCAGCTCGGCATCTCCGGCTCCGCTTCTGAGTAAGCGCTTTATATTATATGAAAGCGTACTTGCAAGACAGGGCTTGATGACCCCTTCAGCAGTCAGCCGCACCCGATTACACGAAGAACAAAACATATCGTGTACCGCCGAGATAAAACCAACCCGTTTACCGTCTCCGAATTGATAATACCGCGCGGGGCCGTTGCTTCTAAAATCGTCCTTTGTAATATCGGGATGATGCCGCTTAATCAAGTTGAATAAGTCCGCATTTGTTACCCTCGTCCGTTCCGCGATACCGATGGGCATCAGCTCTATGAACCGCACCGTGATACCTTTGCGTGAAAAAAAATCGAGCACATCGAGCAATTCTACCAGCGCGCTGTTCCCGCTGACGACGGTATTCACCTTGAGGGCGATACCCAGTTCCTGCGCCGTGTCTATTCCGCGCAGCACCTCTGCAAGCCCGTCTTTGCGGCATATCTTCGTAAAGTTTTCTCTATTGACCGTATCGACACTGACATTGACCGCGTCTATACCCGCCTCTTTTAGCTTCTCGGCCGCCTGTTCAAGCAGATATCCGTTTGTCGTCAGTGTAACCTGCTCAATGCCTTCAAGCGCTTTTAAATCCTTGATAAGAGCGCAAATGCCCTTTCTAACCAGCGGCTCGCCGCCGGTAATTTTGATATGTTTGATACCGATCCGGGGAAGTAACCGGCCTATCCTGATAATCTCCTCAAACCTGAGAATTTGATCATGCGGAATAAATCCGACCCCTTGAACGGGCATACAGTAACGGCACCTGAAATTACACCGGTCGGTTACGGATATTCTGATATAATCAATTTCCCGCAGGAACCTATCTTTCATAGAGGCCGCTCTTTCCACCGTCTTTCTTCAAAAGTTCTATTCCCGATATACACATCGAACGATCCAGCGCCTTGCACATATCGTATATCGTCAGCAACGCGACGGAAACACCCGTCAACGCTTCCATCTCAACGCCCGTCCGTCCGGTAGCCCCGACCGTACATACAGCCTCAATTTTACATTCCGCTTCGTGCAGGGTAAAGTCAATACCGGCGCTCGTAACCTGCAGCGTATGGCAGAGAGGGATAAGCTCCGGCGTCTTTTTTACCGCCATAATTCCGGCGACCCGCGCAATTCCCAACACATCGCCTTTTTTGACGCTGCCTTCGCGCACCGCAAGAAAAGCCTCCGCGCTCATGCTGATAAAGCCGTGCGTAACCGCTATTCTTTTTGTCTCATCCTTACCGGCGACATCCACCATCACGGCTTTACCGGAAGAGTCAAAGTGATTAAGTTGTTTTCTTTCCATAAGAACATTGATTTTATCTGCCGAATGCCTGCTTTCTGGTTTCGGCAATTTCTGCATTTATTTCTTCCAGCGACATTTCCGGAACATTATTTTCTTGAATACTTTTTCGAACTTGATCATATAGTTGCCATCTGTTATTTTCTTCTCGTAATTCAAACGGCAAGCCTCCCACAGCAATACTTTTCTTGAAAAAAATCCTTATTGCAGTCGGTAAATCCAAGCCCAAATTTTCATATATTCTTGAAACATCCTCTTTAATTTCTCTATCGACTTTTAACTGTACTAATGTTGCATTTGCCATATACATCCCCATACTTATGCATACCTTAGTATGTATTATTTCATTATTTAAAAATATAATCAACAACCTCGTAAAGCGAAACAAGCTCTGCGTGCTTTCGGTTTATATGGAGTGCTCCACTCTTTCGCAATGCCTTATTCACAAGTTCTAAATTCTTCCATAATAATCTTTAAGGAAGCGGCGGTAGTATTCCGAAAAACGGTCTTCGGTAATTGCATCCCTGATTTCGGCAACCATTCGATGGAGGAATGCTAAGTTGTGGTAGGTTGCAAGCATTGAATACAGAATCTCTTTACAGCGGAACAGGTGCCGCAGATACGCGCGGCTGTAATTCCGGCATACCTTGCAGGAGCAGCTCGGATCGATCGGGCCGAAATCGTATTCATATTCTTTCTTTTTAATTGAGATGGGGCCGGTACGGCTAAACAAGTTTCCGTTCCGCGCATTCCGCGAGGGAAGCACGCAGTCAAAAATATCGACGCCGTTCTTTACCGCCTCTAAAATATAATCGGGGGTGCCGATGCCCATCACATAGAGCGGTTTATGTTTGGGAACATGCGCGGCGGTAAAGGCTAAAAATTCCTTGTACACTTCCTCAGGTTCGCCGACGGAAAGGCCGCCGATTGCGATACCGTGCGGATCGCATTCCATAATCGATTCGATACTTCTGAGGCGGAGATCTTCAAAAAAGCCGCCTTGTATAATCGGGAAAAGGCTTCCCTCGTACCCTTCCGTTTGATCCCATTCCCGCACCGCCCGATGCATCCACGCGGTTGTGAGCGTCAGCGCTTTTTCGGTTTCCTTTTTGGGAATGCCGTAGGGAGAACAGATATCGAGTTGCATTTGAATGTCGCTGTTAAAGGCGGCCTGCACCTGCACCGCGATTTCGGGGCTTAAAAACTGCCTGCTGCCGTCGATATGGCTCTGAAACGTTACCCCTTCCTCCTTGATTTTCCGCAGCTGAGACAGCGAGAATACCTGAAATCCGCCCGAATCCGTCAAAAAGTTTTTATTCCAGCCGGAAAACCCGTGCAGCCCGCCCGCCTGCTTGATAACGTCCATACCCGGCCGCAAAAAGAGGTGATAGGTATTCGCTAAGATGATTTCAAAACCTATTTCGTGTAAATCATCCTTGGTTATACCTTTCACCGTCGCAGCCGTTCCCACCGGCATAAAGGCGGGAGTTTGCACCGTACCGTGAGGCAGGCGTATCACTCCCGTGCGGGCAGCTGACTCCGCATCCTGATGTAAAAGCGTATAGATATTTTTCCGTTCTCTCATATTACAATCCTTTCAAATAGGCCGGCCTGTCCGCGGGCGGTAACGAGCAATCCTCAAGCAGCGCATTGCTCGAATCAGCGGTAACCGTACTTTCCACCGATTCGATTGCCCCGATAAAAAAGCTGCCCTTAACCGATATGACCTGTACCCTGTCATGCTTATAGAGTACCTGTACGGGAAAGGCGTTCCGCTCCGAACGCTCCGCATCTGAAACACTTGTAGAAGATTCAAGCGCTTTTTCTATGATCTTTGCCGCCGCCTCAGCTTCTTCCGATGAAAAAATCGGCAGCCAGTGATAAAACCTCACGTCAAACCACCCGGTCTGGGCAGCGGGAACAATCTCCAAGCCGGAAATACCGTAGACGGAACCTCCGCCCAGCGATTTGATCACCGCTTTTTTATAGCGGATGAGGTGCGCTTCCATATCGCGCTCTTGTTCCTGCTCCTGCGGAGCACTCGCAGCCTGACTTCCGGCGGCATTCATCCCCGTTGCTGCATCAGCAGCGGGTACGGCATGGACACTCCGCGCAGATTCACAGAGAGTGAAAAACTCCTGAGGCGTGTAATAAATCTTTTTGCGCTCGTAGGCCTCGCGTGTTTTGCCGGTTACATACAAATGTACCATCAGACCGTCGTATAAGGCAGCGGCTTTGTTTTTGGTATAAGCGCCGGTTATCGTTTGATCGAGTGTTCCGACGGCGGTATAAAAACCGCGTATCACCGCTTCCGCTGACATACCTGCCGTTTCAGGCGGTTTACGGAGATGCACTACCACCGCTGCCGTTACGGCAATAAGCGCGGCACACAGTACCGCCGCTGCTGCAATTTTGCCGGAGTTCCGTCTAATAAAGCGTTTGCGGCTGATGCGCTTCCTTGCTGTTTGAATAAAAGCCTCAAGCGCCGCCCGTTGCGCTGAATCCTCAGCTGCCTGTATACCGGCGAAGAGCGGCAGCGATTCATCGCAATGACTGCAGAGCTGTTCTACAAGCGGCAGCATCGGCGCGGTGCAGCGGTTAGGTACTATATCGCCGCCCGCAGTTTTTTCAAGACCGATACGCTTATGTCCGGCGGATTTGACACTACCGTGCCGGCCTGTAGTTTTAGCACTCCCCTGCCCCGTATCAGCCGATAACTCGTCATCGATAAGCCGCGCAAACTGCGAACGCAGCACCGGACAGCGGAGTTCAACAGGCACACAAACGCCGTCCCGAATATTTTGCACAAGCCGTTCCGCCGCGCTGTTGCTTTCATTATGAAGACCACCGCTGCCGGTGCCGCAAAGTCCGCCGACATCTACCGCTGCAAACGGGATAGCGGCGCTGTTAAAAGGAGGCGCTCCGGTGATGCAGGCATAACTTATCGCTGCAAGAAAAAAACACGCAGCATCGTCAAGCGACACTCGTTCCGCATCGGGATGTACCCACGGATAATGGAAGCGGAGCGCCGCTACGGTTTCGGCAGTAACGCAGCGGAGTGCTAATCGAGGCGGAAGTACGATAAGATCTTGAGCGCCGCCTTCCGTTTCTCCTTCCGTCAGCAAACACAAGGGGGCAGACACGGCAGCTCGGAAAAAATCTTCGCTTACCCCACCTTGCTTATACGCAGCGATAAAGCCCGAAAAAAGCCGGTACAACCTCCGCAGCGAAGTTTCAGCCTCGCGGAGTTTTTGCGCCTCGGTATAAACCAAATCAATAAGCGAACGGGCATCCCGCAGTGGCAGCACAATCCCAACCTCTTCCCGTCCTTTTTCCGTATTAAAAAACGTAACGGTCTCGTTAAGATAAAACTCCTGCACCGTCCCGTCAGGCGCAATACGCAAACAGGCGTTATGAAGATAATCGGTAACAGCCGAATGCGCAAAAGCACGCGGCTCCATCCCCGAAGCAAGACAGCAATGCGCCGCTCCGTTTATCTGATGTAGTATTATCGGACTTACACTTTCAAGCATAGGTTCTATTGTATCTTATTACATTAAAAACTGCAATTTTTTGTTCCCCTTCCCTTCCTTCATCCCCTTGACACCCATCCCAATCGGTTGTATGTTTATATGTGTTAGCTAACGCTGTACGCCAAAGAAGGAATCCATGCCGAGAGACAAAACCGCCAATCATATAAAAATTATAGCCGCAGCAAAAGCCGAATTTATGG
>CAUVKE010000095.1:0-5589 GCA_963552415.1 uncultured Treponema sp. | reverse complement strand
CCGATTCCTTTAATAAAAATTGCTCCGGCAGCAATTATCAAAGCAAAGACAACCGCAAAGCCGGCAAATCCGAGCGCGACGATAACGGCTACGGATGCAATGATAATCGGTATCGCAACGGGCGCTGCGCAGATTGCCAGTATGGTAAACCAAAAAGCGCGCCAACCGCTTTTTGTAGAGGCTCGGGCTTTTTTTGCTTCTTTTACGGCATAATCCGCTAAAATCTTTGAAGCAACGTGTGCGGGACTTCTCAGTTCCCGTATCACTGCTTGTTCGTTTTGACTGCCGGCCTCGTCAAAGTATTCTTCGTAATACTGTAATGCAGCTTGCAAATCTTCTTTCGGCAATCGATGCAGCCGAGCAGCAAGCTCTGCCATAAATTCTCTACGGGTCATGAACACTGTGCTCCTTTAAAAATTTTTTCGATCAATTCCTTATAAGACTTCCATTCGTCGCAGTACAAGCTCTGCTGCCTTTTCCCTGCGGGCGTTATACGGTAATATTTTCTATTGCGTCCATCGATGGGCATATCATACGTTTCTAAAAAACCCGCCGTTTGCAGCCGTTTTAATACCGGATAGAGTGTCGATTCGGAGATGGACATAACGTCCTTTACATCCTGTGTCAATTTATAGCCGTAGGAGTCTTCATTACTCAAGAGGGCGAGCACACAGGCTTCAAGCAATCCTGAGTTAATTGAAAAAAGCACTTTTACCTCCTGAGGTTTATCTTTCTAAACATACGCAAGCATTTATGAAAAACTTTAAAATCTAATCACCAACTTCGGTGCATGGCATCGGGGGATTAAACCACACGAATCAAGTTTTTAAAGTTTCTCTCATTTCAGTCTGTAACTTTTATAATATTATTCATAATATAATATGTTGTCAAGTATGATATCTATGCTAAAAAGTGCCTGATGCGTTTACCTTAATAGGCTATTAAAAGTTTCTTAAATGATATATACTTTTATCCGATAATTGAAACGATGATGTGTATGAAAAAAATTTTTACAGAGCTATTTTTTTTCTCAAGCATTCTTGCAGCTTCGTTTACCGGTAATGCGGTATTTGAATTAGGCGGAAAACATGGGTGGGGAATGCTGCAGTATACGGAAAATATACAGATGTGTCCGGGAAAGTACGGGAATCCCGGTATTTCGCTCAGCAGCAGTGTCCCAAAGATAACGCAGGAAACCGATCTTTACCTCAATTTCGATTCCCCCTCTATTGTAGAAGAGACCAGCTCCTATACGGTTGTCTCCTCGAATATGCGTTTTGCAGGCGCTGAACAAGCTAAACTTGGTGCGGGCGCTGCAATGTGCAGTCCTCATGTAAAAACGGCCGGTTTGGTTTTAAAACCTCAAAAAGGATCTTTTTTCGGAGGTGAAAGTTCTGCCGGTTCGTTTACGATTGAGTTTTGGATTGCTCCGTCGGTTACCGAAAACGGCAGTGTTATTCTCCAATGGTATTCCTCATATTTTGAAAGAGAACGCTTAACCGATCAACATATTATCGCACAGATTATTCAAAATAAGCTGCAATGGGATTTTTTTAATATTTGGCAGGATAAATACAATAACGGTATTTCTATTCAGCTGAAGGGGCGCACCAATTTAATTCCTTCGCAATGGTCACACCATCTGATTACGTATGATGAGGAAATCGGGTTGTTGGAATACCGGATGAACGGGCATACGGAGAACATCGTCTATATTACCGAGAATGGGCGAGAAAGCGATGCCGTTTTATTATCAAAAATGGGGAATGCGGCTAATCTTTCAATCGGTGTGCATTATTCGGGAATGCTTGACGAGATGAAGGTGACCAAACGGTTTGTCGAACCGCTGACTTTTGCCGAGCAGACAGCGCTATTTGACCGGTATCACCTTAACGGCGGCCGTTTTGAATCTCTGATTATTGATTCAGGCGGTTCTTTGTCCGAGGTAAAGAGGTTGACTGTTTCTGCGGATACACCGGTACAAACGGATGCAGTGTTCTTTATTCGATCCGGCGAGAACCGTTATACATGGACGGATACGGAGCCTGCATGGAAACCCGTACGCAGCGGACAAGCTATTACGGGAATGCAAGGACGCTTTTTTCAAATTGCAGGTAATTTGTATCCTGATGCGGACGGACAGAAAACGCCGATTGTACATTCCATTAGCCTTGAATATGAAAAAGATTCCGAACCTTTGCCTCCGGCACGCTTATTTGCAGTGCCGAAGAACGGCTGCATCGAGCTGTCTTGGACGCCTTCGATTGATTTTGATGTAAAAGGCTATATGGTATATTATGGGGAGCGCCGAGGTGAATATTTTTCGACAGGGTCACCGCTGAATGTCGGTAAAGTGCTTTCTTGCCGTGTGCCGAATTTGGATAACGGTAAAATATATTTTTTTGCAGTTGCCGCATATGATGATGAAGAGGGTACACGAGTTGGAACCTTTTCTCAAGAAGTATGGGCAAGACCGCGAAAATAATAGCGGTTTGTAGAGGGACTATGTGGGAATCGTTTGATTTTGTCTTTGAACGTGCAAATTCGGCTTTACTTACTCAAGACTTTGAATATGCCGAGTGGCTGTTAAACAATGCGCTTAACAAACATCCTGATATGCCGCCGGAAGATAAGGAGAAAATCGAAAACTTATTGGCGCGTATCTATGGTGATGAAGGTAACCCTGAACGGTCGTTGGAAGCCTATCTTAGGTTATATGAACGCGAACCGGACAATTTGCGGCTTATGTTGAGTATCGGCCGTGTCTATCGGCACCTATGCCGCTATGAAGATGCGCTTAACATATTACAAAAAGCAAGAGATGCCGGTGGCGATACCAATGAGGTGCTGTACAGCTTTGCAAAAACCTACAAAAAGATGCGCAACTATGACAAGGCAGCCGGATATTTTTTGCGTGCGATAGAGCTTAAACCTGACCATTCCCATGCCTATGATCGGCTAGGCAACCTGTATGTTCTAACCGGTGAAACGGATAAAGCAATTGAGATATATAAAAAAGGCCTTCGTGTAGACTCTAATCATCCCTATTTAAATTTCCACCTTGCCGAACTTTTGCGCCAAGAAAAACGGTATGAAGAAGCGATTGCATATTACAATTCGGCTCTTCGTGTTAATCCTGCATGGGTCGAAGTATTGGCGGGTATTGCCGCTGTATATTTACAGCTGGATAAACTTGATGATGCGTTGAATACGTACCGTTCGCTGTTGCGCATAACCGGCGAAAACGCACCGCTTTATACACAATTCGGCCGTCTTTTTGAAAAAAAACAATTGCAACAAGAGGCCGAGCAATATTATCACGATGCATTGACAATCGATTCCGGATACGCACCTGCTGCACTTGCCTTAACGAATCTTTTAGAGAAAAAACAGCAGTATACCGAAGCGCTTCCGCTCTTACTTACTGCAGAAGCGGCGTCGGTCAATGCCGCTAATCATGCACTGCGGCTTAAAGCAATCCAAATGTGTATGTATGCGAAAGATTATGCAAAGGCGCTGGAACTTTTCGGACGGTTGGATGCGGAGCATAGTAATAGTCTTAACGCGCTCAAGTTGAGGGGACAACTTTATGCGCTTACGGGAGAACGTGAGCTGGCCGAACAGACATTTAAAAAAATATTACAAACTACCCCGGCAGCAATAGAATTCCGTCAGGAACTTGCAGAGCAATACCTGATAGCACATAAATATAAAGAAGCAAAAGAGCAGCTCGAACTCTTTCTTCGGCAAAGGCCTGTCGATATCTCTGCGCTGATGGCATTGGGAAGAACCGAGGAATTACTGAATAATCCTCAGGCCGCGTATCAAGAATATCAGAAAGTACTTGAGTTAAAACCGGACGCTATCGAAGCACGCTCCGCTCTTTCGCGGTTATTTCAAAAACGGGGCGACACTATCGAGGCATTAAAAACTGCAAGTGAAATTATCAATTTGCAAAGCGGTTCCGAAACGGACGAGCATGAACAGGATATGGCTGCATCACTCGACTTATATGAACAGGCTGCAGAAAGTTATACGATCGATCCGCTGCTGACTAAAAATCTTGAACAGCTCAAGCAGGACGATTCGTTTCTGGATATGTCTCCGGCTGAGCTGAATTTCGATTCGGACTTAGACCGAAATAGTCCTTCGCTACGGGATATATCAAAATCCGAACAAGATCTTCCTTTTGAAATGTTAATAGAGGAGACGGAAGAAGTAAAAGAGTTGCCTCCGGAAAAAGACGATATCTCCATAGCAACTATGCAGCTGAACGACGAAATGCAAAATGCAATGATTCCTCACGCTGCATCTTCGAATTACGGGCCGGCAACTGCTGCTCCATATGCGGATAGTATCGGAAATGCAGGCGCCGTAATGACCTCCGCTGCCGAACCCCGTATGGCGGGTAACAATGCATTTTCATCCCCTATAGACGAACTTTCGCTTAACCCTGAAGATATCGATAACAATGCGGCGCTCGGTATAGACGGTATTTCGCAAAAAAATGCACAGGCACTGAAAAAGCTGCAAGACCTTATTCGTGACGAAGCGACGCAGAAAAGATTAAAGGAGATGGATACACACGGTACCAGTATAGGCTTTTTGCAGGATATTATTTCGGATATCGATAAGCAGTTTGATGAGAATCATTATACGCAAGTCGTCGAGGTTTTAGCTGAAAGAATTGCCGAAAATTTAAGCCGTAAAATACCGCTTCAACCGGTTGCTCCAAAAGAAGAACCTGAGGAGCAACAGCTTCAATCGGAACCGCAAGCATTGCAAGAAGCGGTAGAAATGTCTCAAGAAGAAGCCCTCCCGATTGCCGAAATGCAGGAAACTTTTCCGGAGACGGAAGAAGAGCGTGTACCGGTTAATGAGGATGTATCGGTTAATGAGGATGTATCGGTGAATGACGATAACGTTCAGGTTATCGAAACTGCGGAAGAAGACCTCCTCGGTACTGAAGAAGCTGTCCTTGGTGTCGAAGAAAATCAGGCAATGCCGTTTGAAACCGAAGCTGTTCCGATAGTTGAGATGACAGACAAAGACCATGATGAAGCAGTTATAGAAGAAGCCGTAAGTGTTCAATCTGATTCAAATCAAGAAGAAGACGTAGAAATTATCGCTGATAATGATGAAGATGTCGCTACCGAAGATTCGGTGTCTGAGGATTCGGAGATCGAGAAAGAATATGAGCCGAATGATGATCACGCACCGTTTGTTCTTGATCAAGAACAGCAAAATCTTTTGTGGTGTCACGCAAAACATCAGATTAAAGGCTCGCCTTCGTTTGAGCAATATCTTAATACAACCGATCCCGAACAGCTTGCTCAGTTGTTCTTGTATTTGCGCGATTTAGCTATCTATCTTCCTCAGGAAGAACTTGACATTTTCCTTAACAGCAGCGAAAGGATACAGATTTATTATATTATTGCCCGATTGTCGGGAGAACTGGGGCTTAAAGAACGTGCGAATCTTATTAAGGAAACTTGTAACGTAGCAAGCGCTCCGCTACCGTATAATGATGAGGCAGTATTTAAATTGCTGAGTTATTTACGTGATTTAAGTATTGAGTTGCCGGATCAG
>CAUVKE010000094.1:0-5623 GCA_963552415.1 uncultured Treponema sp. | reverse complement strand
TGTTCGATAAAGACGAACACGCCGTAATCGACCAGATTTTAAAAAGCTTACAAGCATATTCTCCCGGGGTACTAAGCAACATTGCAAACTGTATTACAACATTAGAACAAGTAGCCATGGCTGTATCTCGCTATCCTTCGATACAACGCAGTACTGTCCTTGCAGGGGAACATCGATCGGCAGAAACATTGATTGATACCCTGTGCAGCAGCGCTCCTTCTTCACGATTGCTTACATTGCCGACAAAGGTTATTTTAGGAAAAAGCTTTCTGATTGCCAAATTTCAAACATTTGCCGCACTTACCAAAATAGCAATGAATGCTTTTTTTGAAGAAAAAGATATTCAAGCGCTGCGGAAAATCACGCTCCGTGCAATGTTCGCGCTGATGGCAGAGGATGTGTATACGACCCTGCTTGACAATGCGGATTTGGAGCATGAAACGCGAAAACAAATAGCGGAATTATTAACCGAACTTTGGGAGCATCGGTTGGATGAGCGCTCTTCATCTTTTGCACCCGTTTTACATAAGGTTTGGACGGCTCGCAATAAACTTGCTCCGAACTTTGGTACGATGCTCGGTGTAAGCGAACTTTTTCTTCTTTCGATGGAACTGGATGAATCGTGGGAACGATTTATGATTGCGAAATTGGCAGATCCCGAAATCGGCCAAGCGTTGGAAGAATTTTTATTCGGGATCTCGTATGAAAAGATTAATTTTATCCGCACTGTTTTGAAGGAAAGAAAAGTTTCTGCCCTCAGCAGAGATGAGGCATATAATCTGCTTGGCTTTAAAAGAAACTTTCCGAAGGATGACCCGCGCGGTTTCTATACTTCTTTTATTGAGCGAAAAAACAATGCCGAATCACGGCGGAGGCTCCAAGTTCCGGGTCCAAAGCGGACGCTCGAAGACCTTTACATTCAGTTTATTTTTGAAGAAGGGCTAAACGATAATTTGCATTCGAATTAATCAGTGTTCCCCTAAAGCTTTTGCAGCCGCTCTTTAAATTCCGCTAAAAAATCGACACTGACTTTTGCCCGTATTATTCTGCGGACTTCATACGCGGGGTCAATATCTGCATCGCCGGTTTTGCTGAGGTCTTTTTCACTCAAGTTTTTAAGAAAGCCTATATCGACAGCTTGATTTAAATACCTATTTAATTCTTTATAGAGTTTTGTTTGATCGGTTTTTTCTTTAAAATAGATGGAAAGCATTCCACGGATTTCACTTGCTTTCAGTACTAAGATTGAAGATGTATTTTGAGAAACATCGAACTGCTCCAAGGCCTCTCTCAACAGTACACACAGCAATGATAACTCAAATGACAGCGGATAATGCCGGATAAGCCTAACAGATTTAGAATCCCCTTCTTCGCTCTCTTTTTGCTCTAAAAATGCGTAGCCGTCGGCCGGTTCAATAAAGAGGCTAATACCGATTTGTTCAAAATATGCGGCAATCTCACGCTGGTATTGCTGCAAGAGCTTCCATGCCTCAGGTTCCTCATTTTCGTAAATAGCCCCTTGTAACAATTTTATGCAGACTGTCGCCCACTGTGCCGTCATCATTCAGCCTCCTATGACTGTGCTCCTTTTTCAACAGTCAGTATATCCTTTTTTTGAAAGAGTTGCGATTGGGTATCTCTAAAAACAAGGTAGAGAAATTGTCAAAAATCCGGTATAATGAATACAAATGATAACTGAAGAGATACGGCAAATAGCCGAAAAAATTAAAGAAGCGCTTGACCCGGAACGGATTTATTTGTTCGGCTCCTACGCACGTAATCAAGAGACCGAAACGAGCGACTATGATTTTTACGTCGTGGTAGATGAACGGGAAGTAAGCGAAACTCCTTTACTTTTATGTGATAAAGCTTATTTTGCAATTTTTGATATTCAGGCAAAGCCGTGCGATGTTATCGTAAATTATAAAGAGCATTTTGAGAAACGAAAGCTCTATCCTACGCTGGAAAAAACTGTTGCAAAAGAAGGAGTAGTGTTATATGAAAAAGGAACTTGAAAGTACAATAAAAGAATGGCTGCGTTTTGTTGAAATGGATAGAAGCACTGCACAGCATTTATTTAATACCATGCATCCACAACCTCTGGAAATTATTTGTTTCCATTGTCAGCAAGCTGTTGAAAAAGCAATTAAAGCTTTATTTGTATTAAAGGAAATTGAAATTGTTAAAATCCACGATTTGGGAATGTTGATTAAAATGATACAAACAGAGATAGCGTTTCCCGATACGATAACAATTTCCGCTATCCGTCTAACAAAATATGCAGCAACTTTTCGATATCCGCAATCTCCTGACATTGATGAAGCTCTTACAAGAAAAGCGCTAGCCGATATGGAAACTGTTATAACATGGTGCAAAGAACAAATTGTATTAGCCGGTTATGAGATAGAGTAAAAATATAAATGCAATACGAACCGCCGTTTAAGATTACCTCAAAAGCGATCAATCTTATTTCTCAGATAGCTGCCGCAATGGAGCGGTTGAAGATCAGATTTGAACAGTCCGATAGTGTACGCTTGCGGAAAATCAATAGGATGAAAACGATACAGGGTTCGCTTGCGATCGAAGGGAACACACTAACGGAAGAACAAGTTACGGCTCTCATTGAAGGAAAGCATATCATCGCACCGGTAAAAGAGGTGCAAGAAGTCAAAAATGCAATTCAAGCGTATGAGCAGTGCCTGTCCTTTAATCCCTATAAAAAAGAGGACTTACTTGCCGCACATAAACTGATGACGTTCGGTCTTGTGGATCATCCGGGGCATTTTAGGTACGGCGGTGTCTGTATTGCGGGAAAAGACGGCATCAGTCATATTGCTCCTCCTGCCGATCGGGTACCCTTTTTGATGGATGATTTATTTCAATGGCTCAAAGATACGGACGCTCATCCGCTTATTAAAAGCAGTGTATTTCATTACGAGTTTGAATTTATTCATCCCTTTGAAGACGGTAACGGCAGAATGGGGCGGCTCTGGCATTCACGTATTTTAGCAGAATGGAATCCATTGTTTATACATCTGCCGATAGAAAATATGATTTTAAAAAATCAGGCTGCCTATTACAGAGCATTGGAACACAGTACGGCAGCAAACGACTCCGGGATTTTTATAGACTTTATGCTTGAAATCATTATGCAAACGATACAAGAAAATAAACAGGATGATACTGTAAACGATACTGTAAATGATACTGTAAATATGATTTTAACCTGTATTAAAGAAAATCCTGCTATTTCCTACGAAGAACTTGCAAAAAAAACAGGCAAATCGCGGATAACAATCAGTCGCAAACTTGCAGAGCTAAAAAAAGCAGGACTCATCACCCGTGTCGGCGCCGACAAAAACGGCTACTGGCATATTGAAGAGAATAACTAAGGATAATAATAGGGTAATAGTTAATGTTTACGGAACGGCCTATTTTTTTTCAAAACAAGCAAGGTAAACACATCAGCCACCCAGACCACGTATCGCAAAATAAGAGGTTGGAACACCATTTGAGCCGCAAAGCGGCGAAACTCTGGTGGTACAGCCTCTCATTTTGCGGGAATATACTCCAAAATAGCTGATGCGTTTACCTTAGGAGAACGGCTAATGCAATTTGATTTATTGAAAACCGAAGATATTGATAAAAACGGACTGTATCTTGATTTTTTTCAAGTATACAACTGGGGTGTTTTTGATTCAAAAGTGTACACGATGCGGTGCGGAAAGAAGGCGACGCTGTTGACCGGTTTAAACGGTTCCGGGAAGACGACGCTGGTGGATGCTTTTTTGTCGCTTATCGTGCCGCCGCGGCAGCGCTTTTATAACCAATCTGCCGGAGCGGAGAGTAAGCGGGAACGTGATGAAATCAGCTATGTGCTGGGTACGTATGGGAACAAACGCGAGGAAGAATTTACCTCCGGCACTGCAAAAAATTTACGCACAAAAGAAAATTGTATTTCTATTTTGCTCGGTTGCTTTGTGTTGGGAGATGATCAAAGGCCGATAACGCTTATGCAAGTGCGGTTTTTTTCCGGCGGCGGAGCCTTGCAAAAAATCTATTCGATAACACATACGCGGCTTTCAATTGAAGAGATACAAAAAGCAGGGATTGATTTTACACCGCAGAGCAATTGGAAAAAACGCATGACCGAAGTATTCGGTACCAAGTTTTACGCCGATAATTTTGCCCCGTATGCAGAAGCATTCTCGCAGCTTGCAGGCTTGCGTTCGGATCGGGCTCTCTATCTTTTTTCCCAAACGGTTGGACTGAAAGGAGTCGGCAATTTAAATGACTTTATTAGAACCTATATGTTTGAAGGCCGCGATACCGAACGCGATTTTGATGATTTGGTAAAGCATTACGAAGAGCTTTCTCAGATATACAACGAGATAGAAAAAGCACAAGAACAGCTTAGACTACTGCAGGAAATTTTAGATGCCGGAAAAATATTTGAAGACTGCGAGCAAAAGAATAGAACATTAAAACAGTTCAAAATGATTTTACAGCTGTGGTATATACAAACAGTCCTGGATACGATTACAAAACGAATAGTTGTTTTACAACAAGAAAAGTTACTCGCTGATAATAAAAGAAATATACTTGAAGCTGAAATAAAACAGCTTGATGCCGATATGGATTCACTCAAAGCAGTTATTCAAAAAAACAGCACGGCAATTCTGATCAAAGAAATTGAATATAAAATTCAATCTGTTGAATTAAAATTGCAGACATGCCGGAATAATGTGCGGGACTATGAACAGTGCGCCCGTGTTTTATCTTTGGAAGTTCCGCAAACGGAAAAGAAATTTAACGAAAATATCAAATTGCTGCCGGAATTAAAAAAACAGCTGAGTGCGGAAAGAGATTTGCTGTATAAATCAAGCCTTGAACGGAATGCGCAAAATCAGGAAAATAAAAAAGAAAAACAAGCAATTATCGAAGAATTGGAATCGCTGAGTAAACGGACAACGAATATCCCTGCGCATAATATCGGGATACGGGATCAAATATGCGCACATATCGGCTGCTCGGAAAAAGAACTGGTGTTTGCCGGAGAGCTATTGCAGGTCGCAAAAGAAGAAAGCCGATGGGAAGCCGCGATAGAAAAACTGCTGCATAACTTTGCGTTATGTCTGCTGGTGCCTCCTCACCTCTATACAAAAGTGAATACGTATGCGGCAACACATAATTTACGGGGACGGCTCGTCTACCTTAAAACAGATACCAAACCGCAGCTGAAAAAGAGTTTCCCTGAAAAAAATTCACTTATTGCGAAATTAGAGATACAAAAAAAGCATGAACTTTCCGATTGGCTTGAAGCGTATCTGTATGACACATTCGATTATATTTGTACTGATGATACGGAAGCATTTAGCAGGGCAGCCAAGGCGCTTACCTCGACGGGTTTAATTAAGTCAAAAATACGCCATGAAAAAGACGACCGCCCGCAGCAGCCGGGTCGGCAAGCATTTGTGCTTGGCTGGGATAATATTCAAAAGCGGCAGGAACTTTCGTTCAGCTTAAAAAAACTGCAAAACGAAATTGCGAAAGACGATACCGCTCTGGAAGACAGCAAGAAAAAACAGGACGATATAAACGGTCAGCTTGTTATTTTGAGCAG
>CAUVKE010000093.1:0-5629 GCA_963552415.1 uncultured Treponema sp. | reverse complement strand
GCCCCGGATACGAAAAGTCCTTGGGGCTGACATTGGGGTCAAGCTCTTTGGCCTTTGCATAAAAGTATTGTACCAAAGAATTACCGTGATGCTGCCCGATAATGTCGATAACTTCGCGGGGCAGCCGCATACTTTCCGCCTTTTCCACCCCGATTTTTACGTGACTGCGGATGATGGCCGCCGAAAGCCGCGGGTTTAAATCCAAATGTTTATTATACGAAGTTTGATTTTCGACAAAGTATTCGGTGTTTGCCATCTTACCGATGTCGTGATAATACGCGCCGACCCGCGCCAACAGCGCGTCTGCCCCGATTTCGCGGCAGGCTGCTTCCGCCAACGTTGCCACCATCATCGTGTGGTTATAGGTACCGGAAGCCGTCAACAACATCTGCTTCATTGTCGGAGAATTGAGGTCGGAAAGCTCCATCAGGCGGAAGCAGGTCGGCGTATTCAGCCGGTCTTCCAAAATAGGCAAAAAGCCGAGCACGAAGATACCGCTGATAAAGCCGTTGATAACCGAGCCGAGCAGTACAAAGACAAAGTCGCTATATGAGTCCGGAAACACCGTACAGAGCACAAACGTAATAATCGGATGAATGACGGCGAGTTGACACGAAGTTTTAATCAAATCCATCCGCCGTCCGGTTAAATTCGTCAGCGATACGGCCGACAAGCCGGAGAACAGCGCAAAGAGCGCCGGTTCAAGTTTAAAACCGGTTGCCGTCAGCACAATCAACATCACAAGAAATACCATCCGTATCGCAACCCGTGTAGAAATAAGCGTTGAAACCAGCATAGCGGTCAGCGCAGCGGGAATAAACGGGATAATATCGAGCGCCTGTATGAGCGACAACGCCTTTGCCGTAAATAGCACGATAAGATACACGGCTAGCGAAATCAACAATAAAAAAATCTTTCGGCTTTCTTTTAACCGATCGCTGATTGTCTGCGGCAACAGCATAAAGACACCGATTATATAGAGACAGAGGATAAAAGCGGAAAGACCGAAAAATTTATTCAGATCAAGATAATTACCGGAATCGGAATAGGCTTGCAGCTGCCGATAATTTTCCGTCGTAATAATAAAGCCGCGTTTAATAATCTTTTGATTTTTTTGAATGGTTACGATAACCGGCTGTACCTGTTTCAGCGCTTCCTGCGTCCGCATTTCCGTTTCTTTTTCATCATAAATGACGGTCGGCTGCAAAAACGGCCGAATGAGTGCAGCCGTAACACCGGCGTCGAGGTTTGCATCGTACGACCGTATGGCGCTTTTAATATATGAATTCAGATTTTCTTTTTTAATAACCGCACTCGTCTGAATATTGATGTACTCGCGGTTATTTCCTCGCCGCATCACCAGCGTGATTTCGGCTTGATTGAAACCTTCGAGCCCTTTTTTAGGAAATTCCGCAATACCGACCGCCATCATCTGTTTAACGATTGCCTGAGCGGCGGCTAAGATGCCGTCAAATTGTTTTGACTTTTGTAAATTTTTCAAAACCTGTGCATCAAACAGACCCGGATATTGTTCCTGCACACGTGCATCAAAGACTGATTCCTCATCATTATACAAAGCGAGCATAAACGAAACAAACTCATCATATTTTTTGAGTGTCTCGGATACAAGCTCCGTATCCTGCATAAAAATAGGGGCGATTGTCTGTAAGCGGGCAGATCTTCTAATCTCCGTCGCAGCCTGATCCGTATAAGAAATATCCCTGTCTGCGATAACATCGCGCTCGGCAACCCGCCCCACAGGAAATTCATCAAGATCTAAATAGGCAAGGCCGCCGCGGTCAAGCGTCGTAAACAGCATCGCTGCGATAACGACAAAAAAACTTACAATAAAGAGAATGGAAAAAACTTTTTCAGAGCAAAATCCGTCTTTAACCTTACGGAAAAGCCCCGCTATGGACGGCAAAAGAACCGATTTAATATACCCGGAATTGTTTTCGCCTTTCATTCGATGGCTCCGCTATTACCTGCAAGAATTGCGTTATTATTTAAAAATACGGTGTTATTGTTTTTCATACGCATTAATAATCTTTTGTACGAGGGAGTGGCGAACTACTTCATCCGCAGAAAATTCAACGGTTCCAATCCCGTCGATGGCGCGGATTAAAGAAACGGCATGGACAAGCCCCGATTCCGATCTTCCGCGGATATCCGATTGGGACGGATCGCCGGTAATAATCAATTTTGAACCTTCGCCCATTCGCGTCAAAAACATCTTCATCTGTTCTTTTGTGGTATTTTGCGCTTCATCCAAAATAACAACGGCATTGTGGAGTGTCCGTCCGCGCATATAGGCAAGCGGCGCTACTTCGATCGTGTTTGACTCCTCCATACCGCGCAGTACATCGGCGGGCAGCAACGTTTCCATAATATCGAACAGCGGCCGCAGATAGGGATTTATTTTTTGGACAAGATCGCCGGGTAAAAAGCCGAGGCTCTCTCCGGCTTCCACCACCGGACGGGTTAAAATCAGTTTACGTACCGTATGAGACAGCAACATTTTTAACGCAAGCGCCACTGCAATATAGGTTTTCCCCGTACCGGCAGGACCAAGCCCGAACGTTATATCGTTTGCGTAGATGGAGTCGATCAGCGCCGCCTGCTTTCTGTTCTTAGGATAGACCGATTTTATGCCGCGCGGAATATGAATGCACTGCGGACAAAAAGCCTCCTGTTGAGGCGCACTGTTGGCAACGCAGGAGGCAATAAAATCGGCCGAACCGTCCGACGTAATTTCGGGACTTTCCAAAAGAGTGTCGATGAGTTTTTGAAACCTTTTGCAAATCGTTTGATCGGACGTTACAACCGTTACTTCATTCCCTCTGCAGATTACGGGAACGCCCAAATACGTTTCAAAAACATGCAAATTCTCATCATTTGCGCCGCATAAAGAAGACAGTACCGTTTGATATTCCAATACGATTGTATATGAGGTATCCAAAAACACTCCTTTCTAAGTTTTAAACATAACGACCGTCTACATCCTGTACGGACTTATTCCCGCTTCCCGAGCTCTTTATCCAGAATAAGCAAACCCGCGTTTCCGTCGATATATTTGAAGGTATCGAGGATATCTCGATCATTTGCTTCTTCCTCTACCTGCTCGTTAATGAACCACTGGAGGAAGTTCTGGGTTTTATAGTCTTTTTCTGCAAGAGCAAGTTCATACAGGCTGTTAACCGAAGCCGTCACATACTGCTCATGCTTGAGCACTTCCTGAATAACTTCTACCGGAGATTTTGCGTAATGTACCGGCGCTTCTTTAATCGGTTTTAACACAGGCTTTGCATCGACCGAGAACAGATAGTCGTATATCTTCATCGCGTGCCCTTGTTCTTCGCCTGCCTGTGCTCTCATCCACTTAGCAAATCCTTTGAGTCCTTCCGATTCAAAATGAGCCGCCATGCCGAGATACAGATACGCAGAATAAAATTCTTTATTGATCTGCTCGTTTAACGCATCTTCCAATTTCTTGCTAATCATATTGTCCCCTTCTATCCGGCGTTAGATACACATTCTAAACTGCCGAATATAATGGAATAAGTCTACAATGAAGATAGGGGATAGTCAAGAACTGCATTCGGTTACGGGTAGGGCTTATATTCGTTAACCATGCTGATCTGCGTAGATACCGAACGTCCCTGAGCCAAGCTTTCGGCTATTTTGAGCGCTTTATCGATACAGGCAACGGAATCCGCAACTCCGTGCAGCACAATCTGTGTATCGGACACTTCCGCATCCAGAAAATAAATCGGGAGTTCTTCTTTAAATGCAATCAAGTTGACAATCCGCTGCCCCAGTAACAGTTCCGAAATACGCTTTAATCCATCTTGTTCTTCCGCAGGGGAAATAGCAGTTTTACATGCATACGTAATAATGCTTGCGGCAAGCGGCGCCGCAGCAAAATCGGTGTTGATAACAAGATGGTAATGTGTAGGATCTTCCGGCTTCATATCAAAAAAGCATTTGTGGAAACCTTCACGGTTGGCATCGCTTTCTGCCATCAAGGATTGGGCTTTTTTTTCAGGCCAATCGAACTCTTTCATCAACCGCGCAATCCGTACATCATCGGAGGCTACCAGCCGTACCGCATAGCATCCGGGGATGCCGCGCAAGAGCGCAAAGCCGCCGCGGCCGATAAAGATGGTGTTTCCTTTCAGCGCATATCCGTACACGATCTCCCGCAAATAATCAAAATAGGCGTCACGGTTACGAGAAAGCGATGCCCAAAAACCGGGTTTCCGCTCATCATAATGCGCAAGACTCTCTTTTGAAATTCCTCTGTCGATCAGATCTCTCTCTAAGTCTTTTTTATCAATAAATTCGTAGCCGAGCGATTTTGCCAGTTCTAAAGCCGTTTCATCGCCGTAAGAAGCTATTTGCCGTGAAATTGTGATAATTGCCATAAAGCCTCCTCTTCTATAGAATAAGGCTAAATACTCATTATGTCAAAGGAAGGTTTTATTTTTATGCAAAAAGATCTTAATCTTTCATGGAAACCCGTTGGTAAAAAAGAAATATGCACGACACGGGTATTTACGGTCAACGAAATAACCAGTCTTTCGCCCGAGAACGAAACTAAAACGTTTTCGACATTATCAGCGCCGGAATGGGTTATCGTTATTCCCCGTATCACCGATACCAACGGGCAACAGTATTTTTTGATGGTAAAACAATGGCGGCACGGTTCGGCACATCTATCGATTGAATTTCCCGGCGGTGTGGTCGATGAAGGAGAAACACCGGAACAGGCGGCACGGCGGGAGCTGCTTGAAGAAACGGGAAAAACGGGCCGGAATTTAACATTACTCGGTGAGGTATACCCGAATCCTGCGATTATGGGAAATAAAAGCCATATTTATTTTGCAGATTGTGAAGCGAATACGCAGGCGCAGCATCTTGATGACGATGAATTTTTAGAAGCCGAAGCGATTCCCGTCGATGAGGTGTTAAACAAGATGGGAACGGAACCCTACGACCATGCGCTTATGTGTACCGCGCTCTTTTTTTATTTACGGGAAGTCGCTAAAAACGTCTGATTTTACATACCAGGAAACGGGGATGTCTCAAAAGTTGGTTACTTTTTTGACATCCCCGTTTCCTATAATAATCGCGATAAATACTCCCTAATTCCGGAAAACGAGGTTCCTGAGTTTAATACATTCCTTGATGAAGGCGCGGTCTTTGGAGATGTTTGCACTATCTACGTTGAACTCAAATTGACAATCGCGGTACGGAATAACTCTTCTTCTTTTGCAGCAGGATCAACACCTTTCGCGCGCATGGATTGCGCAACCGATTCTACCGTTTCTGCAGCACGCTTCCGATCATAGCCCATATTGATGAGAGCGGTGATGATATCTTCAAACTCCGATTTTTTTGCCGTCTCCGCCCGCCCCGTGTCGTGCAATCCGGTGAGTTGTCCTTTCAGAGCAAGAACCATCTTTTGCGCTGTTTTCTTTCCTATTCCGGGGATGCTTTGCAGCCGCGCAACGTCCCCTGCCTCAAGAGCCGCTTCCAGCGCTGCGCTGTCAAGACCTGAAAGAATCTTCAGCGCTTGTTTCGGCCCAATCCCGTCAACCTTTGTTAAGTCCAAAAAAAGACTCCGCTC